>CBFCYQ010000131.1:0-8235 GCA_965602205.1 uncultured bacterium
TTGATGCCATTGTCAAGGCAATCGGTAACCGGCCGGCCGGTTACCGGGCGCCCAGCTGGTCCATCAATGACAGTATCCCCTGGGCTTTCCAGATTCTGGCGGACCTGGGCTTCGAATACGACAGCTCCCTGTTCCCGATTAAGCACGATATATACGGTATTCCCGATGGGCCGCGTCGTCTTTTCAAAATGACCTTCGATAACGGTCGTTATTTGTATGAATTGCCGGCCTCGACCGTCAGAGTTCTTGGTAAAAACATCCCTCTGGCCGGGGGCGGCTTCTTTCGCCATTCGCCCTACTGGTATTCAAGACGGATGGTGAGAAAGCTCAACGCCACGGGTCAGCCGGCGGTGGTGTACATTCATCCGTGGGAGTTCGACCCTGATCCTCCAAGAATAACAGGTCTGTCGACTCTGCAGAAATATCGGACCTACAGTTCAACCTCGCTTCTGCTCTACAAGTTCAACAAACTCCTGAAGGATTTCGAGTTCACCACCGTCAGCGACTACCTGTACCGCATCAAAAAACGAAGAATCGGTTTTTGCTGACAATGGCCGCAAGCCTGGGCTCGCTTCGTTTGGGTAGCACAACCGAAGGTTATGTATATTTCATTATTTAATTCTTGACTAATAGGTGTATAATAGTCATAAGTTAAGTACACGGAGAGAATGCAATATCGTCCGTACAGGCTGGAATAAGGAGTGCAAACATGAAAAAACTCGTTCTTTTGGGATTGCTGGTCATGCTGGCAGCTCCCGGCGCCGACGCCCGACGAAAAACAAAGAAAGCCGGTAAGGTCGAGGGCCTGACATATGTCGACAGCAAGTTCGACTTCAAGTTGACCCTGTCTAACGGCTGGAAATACAAGATAGGTAAGAACAAAGACAATTATCGTCTTGTCCTGACGCAGAAGAACTACCAAATTCCCCCGGACTACATTGATGCCCCCGACTACACGAAGGTACCCCGGCTGGTCGTCTTTGTTGACACCTGCCAGATGGGACCGCTGCCCTTTATAGACTCGCTGTTGAGCGATAAATACTCTTCCAAGCAGAAAAAGGAGATTCTCAAAGAGTTTGAGATCTTTCATGACTATTCAGAGGGCCGGCAGCAAGTAGTCCCCCGACAGCGAAAACCGATCACAGTTAACGACCAAAAAGGGGTTCTCTGGACCGGGAAGGGGATATATGTCAAAGAAGTTTCGATGTCATCTTCCTCAACTACGGATGCGGGCAAAAGGGTGACCGGAGCCTATGGCGGCGGCGTGGCGGTCGTCAGGAAGGGCGACATACTTGTCGCGTTCCACGTCATGTGCGAATGGGACTACTTCCCGGCCGTACTGGAGGATGTCATGGGCATGGTCAACAGCCTCAAATTTGAGGAGGCTGAGGGCTAAGATGTGATTTAAGGCCGGCTTAGCCGGCCTTTTTTTGATTGACCCAAGCCGGTGCCTGTCATATTTTAACGTCTGCCGTTTGGATGAGCAATTTAACGGAGGTCCTATGTGGGCGGTTAGAGCGATACTGGTTGCTCTGGTTGTTGTTTGTGTGGTCGCCTTTGCGTATTTCAACGTCGGTTCGGATCAGATCGTCAGCGTTAATCTGATTTACGCCAAGTTCGTGGATGTGCCCCTGATTACGGTCGTGTTTTGGTCCTTTGTGGGTGGCGTCTTTGTCTCTTTGATTGTCTTCGTCTCGGTGTACATAAGAATGTCGGTCGACCTGCGATCGACCCGCAGGAAAGTCCGGTCGCTTGAAAGCGAAGTGACGGTTTTGCGCAATCGTCCTATCGAGGAGTCGGCAGAATTCATTGCCGGGCAGGGCGGCGAGGATACGGATTCGAAAGCGATCTAACCCGCAGAGGAATGGGCATGGCGGAATATATTCTCTTACTCTTTGGCTTGATGATTGTGCTGGTGGGCTTGTACTCGCTCTACAGCCGCTACATCAAGACCTCGCCGAAGAATGAATCCGATCTCTACGTGGCCGCGCTGAGAGATTTGTTGGACGGCAAACAGGAGGCGGCCTTCACCAAGCTCAGGCAGGTGGTGGCCGAGGATAGCTCGAATATCGACGCTTATCTGCGTCTCGGTAAAATCCTTCGTGAAAAAGGAAAAACCCCGCAGGCTCTGCAGGTTCACAAAGATTTGACCCTGCGCAGTAACCTGGCGCCGCAGGACAAGGTCTGCATTCTGGAGCAGTTGGTTGAAGACTACTTCGAATTGGACAACCTGGACACCGGTGAGGCCGCAGTCAGGGAATTGATTGCACTGCAGCCGCAGAATCGCTGGGCCTACACCCGGCTTCTCGAGATTCAGAAGAAGGCGGGAAGATGGGACGATGCCCTGGATACCGCTGTCAATATCCTGAAAATGGAGTCCAATCGGTCGAAAAAACCTCTGGCCGTTTACAAATACGAGTTGGCGCTGCAACTGTACCGGAAGCGCGACTATCACAAGGCCCGGGTGCTCTTCAAGGAAGCCCTGGGACTGGATCCCGCTTACGTACCGGCTTACTTGAGCATCGGAGATTCCTACAGCCAGGAGGAGCGTCACGAAGACGCCGTCAATTTCTGGAACAAGCTGATTGACAACGTGCCCGAACAGGGCCACCTGGTGATAGAACGGCTCAAAAAGACACTTTTCGACCTGGGTCGCTTCGGCGACATCGTCGAGATCTGCGAGAACATTCTCCGGCACTCGCCCAAAGACGTCGAGGCGCGCCTGACACTGGCCGAGTTCTACGAAAAGAAAGGGGATATCGAATCCGCCGAGGAGCTGCTTACGCAGTTAGTTGAAGATAACCCCGAAGATCTCAAGTCCATCCTGGGCCTGTTTAGAATTTATCTTGCCAGGGGCGAGAGACGGCGGATTGAGGAACTTTTCCGTAACCTGGAACACAGGTGGGATAAGAATCATAAATCCGGCCGGGAAGCCAAAGCCGGTACCAGCCTCAGCGGAGTCTGACTGCCGGGCGTCCCCCCGTGCCCGATAATGAAAGCCGCCTCCCCACTTGCGAAAGTTGTTTTGGGGTAAAGAGCCTGCTTATGAAACGGTGCTTACTCATATGTCTTCTTGTCGCTGCCTCAGTGAATGCGCGGGGCGATGATATCTATACCCTTATCCGGGAGGGCCGACTTGAGGAGGCCCGCGACTCACTGTCCCGGCTTTCGACCGCCTCCTTGAGAGACGGCAATGTCCTTTTCTTCCGAAGTCTTCTGGAACGGGACGCGGCTAAATCGGCCCGGTCCATGGAAGCAGCTCTGAAGGCCGCTGTCGATCCGGCTTATCAGGAAGAGATCTATTACCTGCTGGCGCAGTACTATTTCGTTACCGGCGATCACGGCCGCCTGGCTGAGATTGTCAATGAACATCGAACTCTGTGGGAGGACGGTCAGTATGCCTCGCAGATGCGCCGCTTCTCCATCGCCGTCGACCAGGAACTAAAGGCTCATGAATCAGCCATTCGCCAGATCGACCGCTTCCTTCTGAGCCACAGCGACGACACCTGGCGCCAGTGGGGGCTGATTGACAAGGCGCGCATTATGCTTGCATTTAACAAGCGCATCGGTGCCGTCGAGTTGTTGAGATCCTTGTCCCGGGAAAAGTCCGGGCCCGGAGTCGCCCAGGCGCTGTATCTTCTCGGGCGCGACGCTGTCAGGCGAAAACGCACCGACGACGCCGTGTTTTATTATAACATCCTTCGCGAGGGTTACCGGTCGGCCGTGGGTCTCGATGCCCTGGCCGACATGCTGGCCGATATAACGGCGGCGGACTCGCGAGACGATTCAGCCGAAAAACTCACCGGGACTTACTACACCGTTCAGGTCGGTGTGTTTTCCCAAAAAAGTAACGCCAAAAATCAGGCCGATATATTTCGAGGATATGACAAGAAGGTGGATATCCAGAACAAGAAGATCGCCGGTAAAACCTATCGCGTGGTCTATGTCGGCCGTTTTCAGAATTACAGTGATGCCCAGAATTTCAAGAACCTTTTAGAGGCGAACCACCACGAAACCTATCAGGTTGTCGCGCAATGAACAAGGCTTCCGCGCTTACTCCGCTGATGCGTCAGTACTACGCCGTTAAGGAAAAGCACCCGGACAAAATTCTCTTCTTTCGGATGGGTGACTTCTATGAGATGTTTGGCGACGACGCTGTCAAGGCGGCGCCTATCCTGGGCATTGCGCTTACTTCTCGATCACACGGAAACACCGAGAAAATACCACTGGCGGGAGTGCCCTTTCACTCCGCCGACAAGTATCTGGCCCGGCTTTTGTCCGCCGGCGAAAAAGTGGTGGTAGTTGAGCAGGTGGAGGATCCCAAGACGGCCAAAGGTATCGTCAAGCGCGAGATAGTGGAAATCTATACGCCCGGTACCGCCACCGTCGACGGCGTCAATGACGATAAATCAACCACCTGGCTGGCGGCCGTCTTCGAAAACAAACGCCGGCGCATGGGCCTGGCGGCGCTCGATTTGTCGACCGGCGTATTCATGGTCGACGAGGGCGTGTCGGAAGAGATTGTCGAAAGACTCAAGGTTCTGGAACCATCGGAGATTCTTTATTCCCAGGAGCATGACCGCCAGGAGCTTGCCGAGAAACTGGGGGGGCTATATGGCTCGTCTCAGTTGACCGGCTTCGAGGAATGGAACTTCGATAGCCGGGCCGCGGAACGTGACCTGAACGAACATTTCGGCACCAGTACCCTGGACGGGTTCGGCGTGGCCGACTGTAAGCTGGCCATTGCCGCCGCAGGGGCCATTTTCCGCTACCTGCGCGAAAATCAGCGCGATCGCATCTCCCACATAAATCGCCTAACGAGATTCGACGATGAGCATTTCATGCAGTTGGATTACAGCACCGTCAGGAACCTCGAGTTGTTGAGAAACAACCTCTCTTCCGGAGATGAAAACTCGCTGTTTGCGGTTGTCAACCTCTGCCACACGGCGGCCGGTTCGCGTCGGCTCAGAAACAGCCTGCTGCACCCCTTTAAAAGCAAAGAAAAAATCGAATTGCGGCAATCGGGCGTGGCTGAACTGGTCCGTAACCGGTCTTTGGCCTTTAACCTTCGGACGGAGACAAAAAAACTTCCCGACCTGGAAAAACTGGCCGGCCGGCTCGGTATCGGCAGGCTTAACCCGCGCCAGGCTGCGGCTGTGATGGACGCTCTGCGAGTCGCCCGAGAGGTGGCAACGCACCTGAAGGAAGCCGGCAGCCCGCACCTGGTTCAAATAGCGCAGACCCTCCCCGACTGCGACGATATCGTCCGGACGCTGGAGGCGGCCCTGGTGGAAGAACCGCCGCCGACCTCCAATAAAGGCAACATATTTAAAAAGGGGCATTCGCAGAAACTGGATGATCTGAACGCATCGATTCACGGCGCGAGAAAGTACATCGGCTCCCTCCAGAACAGCGAACGAGAGAAAACCGGTATCAGCAGTCTCAAGGTTGGCTTTAACAAGGTCTTTGGCTATTACATCGAGGTCACCAAGGCTAACACAAACCTGGTGCCCAAGGAATATATCCGTAAACAGACACTGGTCAACGCCGAGCGTTACGTGACTCCGGAACTGAAAGAAAAGGAAGAGCTCATACTAAGCGCCGAAGAGAAGATATTCAGGCTGGAGACGGAGCTTTACGAGGAACTGCTGACCGGTCTGGCTGAACGGATAGCGGACATAATCACCACCGCCGAACTGGTCGCCGAGGTTGACCTGGTGGCGGCATTGGCTGAACTGGCCGTCGAGAAAGGCTACTGTCGCCCGGAAATCTTTGAGGACACGCGTCTTTCGATAACCAACGGGCGTCACCCGGTCATCGAGGCGGTTCTGCCACCGGGTTCGTTTGTAGCCAATGACGTCAGTTTCGAAAGCGAAAGCGAACGCTTTCATATTCTCACCGGCCCCAACATGTCGGGCAAGTCGACCTACCTCAGACAGGTCGGCCTGATTGTCATCCTGGCCCAGATGGGTTCGTTCGTTCCCGCCGACAGCGCCCGGATTGGGCTCGTCGACAGGGTCTTTACACGCGTCGGCGCCATCGACAATCTCGCTCGCGGACAGTCAACTTTCCTGGTCGAGATGGTCGAGACGGCCAACATTTTGCACAACGCCACCGAGCGCTCGCTTCTGCTTCTGGACGAAGTCGGGCGGGGGACATCGACCTTCGACGGTCTCTCGATTGCCTGGGCGGTAGTGGAGTACATTAACGAAAAAACCAGTGCCCGGACCATCTTCGCCACTCATTATCACGAATTGACCGGCATGGCTGAACAGTACGAAAAAGTCAGGAACTACCAGGTGGCGGTAAAGAGGTGGGAAGATCGGGTCATCTTTCTGCACAAAATCATTGCCGGCGGTTGCGATGATTCTTACGGCATCGAGGTGGCCAGGCTGGCCGGTTTGCCCCGGCAGACTCTGACACGGGCGCGTCAAATCCTGCGTCTTCTCGAATCGGGGAAATTCAACCAGAGTGAGTTGAGCAAAGGCATATACCGGGAAAAGGTGCAGCCATCGCTGTTCGAACCGCAGCCATCGGAAACCGAAGAGACGATCAGGCAACTCGACCTGGATACTATAACGCCGGTGCAGGCGTTTGAACTGCTGCGCCGGCTCAAGGAGAAACTCGAATGACACGGCCAACGCCCGACCGCGCCAACAAGCGCTGGATCAAACCGCTGCCTAAACAGCTCATTAACAAAATTGCCGCCGGGGAGGTTGTCGAACGACCGGCCTCCGTGCTCAAGGAGTTGGTCGAGAATTCGATCGATGCCGGCTCCGACCGCATAGAGATTATCATTGAAAAATCCGGCGCCAAACTGATCAAGATCGTCGACAACGGCTGCGGCATCGGCGAAGAGCAGATCGAGGTTGCCTTCGCACGCCACGCTACATCAAAAATAAGCAACTTCGATGATATTCATAGCCTGCTGTCCTACGGTTTCCGCGGTGAAGCCCTGCCGTCGATAGCGTCGGTATCCCGCCTGCGGATGGTTTCCCGCCCGCACGACGCCCAATCAGGGACCGAGATCATCTTTGAAGGCGGTGTGATTCAGCACCGAAAACCGACAGCGGCGCCGGTCGGGACATCAATAGAAGTCGAAAATCTTTTCTACAACACCCCCGCGAGGCGCAAGTTCCTCAAAGCCGAGTCCACCGAAGCCCGCCATATTGCCCGGGTGGCGACGGCGCTGGCTATCGGTCGTCCGGACATCGGCTTTGCCTTCACCCTCAACGGTCGCAAAGTTTTCTCCCGGCCGCCTGAGGAGAGCCTGGCCGAACGGGTGGCGGGGATCCTGGGCGACAAGAACAAAAAGTTCGTAGCCGTAGAGGGGAGTATAGGCCCGGTGGCGGTGGCAGGTCTTATCGGCACTCCCCAGAGCGTCCAGCAGAACCGGTCCGGACAGTTTCTTTTTATCAATAACCGGTACATCTCGTCAGCGACACTTTCACATGCCTTTAATGCCGGGTATGGTGAGTTGCTGCCGCGCGGTCAACATCCCGTAGGCGCTCTGCTGTTGACCGTCGATCCCACCGAAGTTGATGTAAATGTCCATCCGGCCAAGACCGAAGTTCGTTTATCCCGGGAAAGGGAGATTCACGATGCCGTCTGTCACATTGTGAAGGATGCGTTGCGCCATGACGGCATTATTCCCTCAATTAGAGCCGCCGCCCCTGGCCGCACGGCCGGCGTACCATCGGCGCGGGAAACCACGCCTGGAAGTCTACCCGGGAACGACCGGCACGCAATTCCGGGCATTGGCAGTCAGCCCGTCAACACGCACCTGTTGTCGGAGTTGTACCGGAGTGTACCGGCTGCCCGCGGACCGGTTGAGACGGACGATATTATCGAGGTCGACAAGCGTACCGGGGAGATCATTACCACTGAGACACCCGCACCGTCGCGGGCTTCGGCCGGTCCCTCGGCCGGGTTCCGTTTCATCGGGCGGTTTGCCGACCTGTACCTGCTGCTGCAGACGGGTGATGACCTGTACGTCGTGGATCAGCACACGGCGCACGAACGGGTCCTTTATGAAGAGATTCTCGAGAAAATCGAGCGGCAGGCGCTTGAAGGCCAGCGTCTGCTCTTCCCGGCTCAGGTGGAGCTGACCCCGGAGCAGATGGTCGTTTTCGAGGAATCAAATGAGTTGTTGAACAGTTCCGGATTTCAGGTCGGGCCGTTCGGCGGCAGGATGGTCAATATCGAGGCCGTGCCGGTGGTGATGGCGAAGAAATC
>CBFCYQ010000132.1:0-8191 GCA_965602205.1 uncultured bacterium
TCCCTGATGCTGGGCACTATGGATGCGGCCATTCAGCACGTGCTCAATTTCCGGGCCGCCGTCGGCGCCAAGGGCATGAGGCTGGAGAGCACTAACGCCCGCCTGCTGGATATGGAATTGAGTTTTACCAAGCTCCTTTCCGAGGTTGAAGATGCCGATCTGACCAAGCTGGTGACGGATCTGGCCACATTTGAAAACAATTACCAGGCTTCACTTATTGCGAGTGCGAAAATAATACAGCCCAGCCTGCTGGATTTCCTGCGCTAGGGCAAAGTATAGAGGATAGATGATATGTTGATACAAAGTCTGAGATTCGGCGAAGTGGACGTCCCGGAAGATAAGATCATCAGGTTTGTCAAACCCATCCTCGGGTTCGAGCATCTCACCGATTTTTGCCTCATTGAGCCCGATGAACTGAAACCCTTTCTGTGCCTGCAGTCACTGGAAGATCCGGCTCTGACATTTCTGGTCGTGAACCCGGTCGTCTTTTTCCCCGACTATCGGATTGAGGTCAATCCCAAAGAGATAGCCGACCTGATAATCCGCAAGCTGACCTCAGTTGAAACATACGTCATCGTCACCGTCCCGGAAAGTCCTGAGAATATGTCCGTCAACCTGCAAGGGCCGGTATTAATCAACACCGAAAACAACCTGGGCCGACAACTCATCCTGGTCAATTCCGAATACCAGGTCTGTCACAACGTGATGGCGGCGGTAGAGGCCCTCGGGCAGGCGGTGGACGGGACGAAAAAGGAACTGGTCGGAGTCTGACCGAGGCGCCGGCCCGGCGAGTATCTCCAGGGGGAGACACCGTCGGGCAGGAGTGCCGCTGGCCGTGAACCGACCGGAGAAATAGGATTTCTACTATGTCCAACACAATAACCGTTGTCCCCAACGGACAGAAGATTATCGAAAGTGCCTCGGTCGCTGAGTTGACCGAAAAGGCCAACCAGCATCTTCGAGAAGATGACCTGGGCAACGCCTACCCGTATCTGGCGCAACTGGCAGAGAGGGAGGACCATCTGCCCCAAACCAGTGTGACCGCCGGTCTGGTGGCTCTAACACTTCAGAGAGCCAGGGATGCCAGAACGCATTTTGAACGAGCCATCCAAATCAGTCCTTTTGACTACGATGCCCATTACAACCTCTTTCTGCTTTTTATGGTGAGCCGCGATTACGATGAAGCTCTGCGGAGGTTGGAGGCTCTGATCCAGATGAACCCGGGCAACCGCGACCTGTACAATGACCGCGCCGTGGTGGCAATGGAAAAACGCGACAGCCGCCTGGCCGTCGACAGCTTCTCCAGGGCGCTGGCTATCGATCCTAACCACTTACAGACCTGCCGGCACGCCATGGATTACATCGCCGAACAGAGGCTCTTTGCCGACGGGGCGAAGTTCCTGGATAAGATAGTCGAGAATCCCCGGACAGCCGACAGCACCCGAACGGAAATAGACAAATGGCGGGAAAGGATCGACCGGTACGCCAAAGAACTGGCCTGAGAGTCGGAGCGACGATGGCTAAACGCAGTAAGAAGCAACGTAAACAAAACAAAGTCGCGGCACCCGTCCCGCCGAGGACGGCGCGCAATCACCCCGACGCGGACAATGACACCTTTCAATCCCTGCTGAGTGCCGTCGAGCGGAATCCTCGGGATCTTGAAGCCGCCCTGGCCCTGGCGGATTATTTCAGCCGGCAGGGGCGGAACCAGAAAATAATTGAGGTGCTGAAGCCTTTTGAAAGACTGTACCCGTTTCCGGATCGCCTCCAGCGCGGACGCTATGATCGGCTTATGGCGTTCGGTTACGCCGATCTCAGGAGATTCACCGATGCAGAGAGGGTCGCTCAGCGCGGTCTCAGGGAATTCCGCGAGGCCCTGGATTTCCGATACGTGCTGTGCTACACCAGGTATGCCCTGCGCGAGTTGGATGAGGCCATAAAAATCGGTGATGAACTGCTGGCGTTAAAAGACAGACCCGAGAACGCCGAGCCGAACCTGTCCGAGCTGTCGCGCAGCGCCACCCATCTATCGCAGTTTCTGAATATTCTAGCCAGTGCCTGCCGTGACGGCAGCCAAGCCGACAGGGCTGCCCAACTGTTCGAAGAATCAATCCAGGCCGATCCCGGAAACCACCTGCCGTACCTCAACCTGGCGCACATGATGCGGCAGGAGGGGCAAGTGGCGGCCGCCCGGAAGATTGCCCGACGGGGCCTGAACGAATGCCGCCAGGTACATGAACTGCGAATGCTGGATGAGACCTTGCGGAAAAAGGCCACCATTTCGGCCTGCATGATGGTGAAGAATGAAGAAGAATTCCTGGGAGAGTGTCTCGATTCCGTTCGAGACTGGGTCGACGAAATAATAGTCGTCGATACCGGCTCCACCGACCGCACTATCGAGATAGCCAGGTCATACGGCGCCAAAATCTTCCACCAGGAGTGGCTCAACGACTTTTCCTATCACCGTAACTACTCTATCGACCAGGCTTCCTGCGATTGGATTTTTATAATTGATGCCGACGAACGCATGGTGCCCGAGGATGTGCCGGTGCTTCTGAAGCTTATCAACGACGACAAATTCTCTCTGCTGTCGGTGAACGTCTACAACGTCTACGGCAAGGACGAAGACAAAGTCACCTTTCTGAATTCCACCAGGTTTTTCAAGCGGGAGTTACAGCTCCACTATGAAGGGATCGTCCACAATGTCCTGCATGTTCCACCGGGAAACAAGGTGCTGAGAACCAGCGCTCGGCTGAAACATCTTGGCTACGATCTTTCCCCGGACAAGATGGCTCAGAAGTTCGCCCGTTCAAAGGCGCTCCTGGAAGTACAACTCAAAGAAGACCCCGAAAACACTTTCGCCCTTTACAACTACGCCCAACTGCTGCTGGGGGAAGGGGTTGGACGGTGGGACGAGTATGCTCCGCGAATTGTCGAGACGGCTAAAAGGGCCGTAGAGCTGATCGGCCCGGATGAGACCCGGCGGCGCCCGACCTATCTCATGTGCCTCAACCAGATAGCCTGGGCCTGTTTCTATGTCAATGACTACGATCAGGCTATCGAGTATTGCACGCGGGCTCTGGCAGCCAAAGCTGACTACCTTGACCCGCTCATGCTGTTGGGGCATGTGTACAATTATAAAGAGCAGTATGAACTATCCAACGAGTACTACAATCGTTACCTGGAAGCTCAGAAAAGGTTCGACGGAACCTCCGACCGGGATTCGCTGATCCTGTTTCACCCGGCCAGCCTGAAGGAGGCGCACTACGGGTTGGCCACGAATGCCCTCAAAGCAGATGAGCCCGACCGGGCTAAAGCCTGCTTTCTAAAAATTCGCGAGTCGGCGCGGGGGTATCTGGACGTTAATACGCATTTGGGCCGGTTGAGCCTCAATGCCGACAACCTGGACCAGGCCAGTGCATACTTTATGGACCAGATCGAGCACGCCCGGGTCGACCTGGTCTCGGCTCTGGGACTGGCCTACATCTGTCTGCAAAGGCATGACGAGGCCGGATTTGTCCGCTATCATCGGATGGCGCTCAGCCTGGATATAAAGAGCGAACATTCAGTCTTGCTGCTCAAATCGGGTCGCGCCTGCACAGCGGCCGGCCGGTTTTCCGAAGCGGCGGAGCTCCTTGAGAGGGCCCGCCAGGTGGGGTGTGACGATGATGATCTGGACGGACTTCTGGCCGAAGTCTACTTCAACGCCGGGCGGTATGAAGAAGCCATCAGCATATATGAGAAGATCCTGAACGAAAAAGGAATAAGCCCGGACATCATCAACGATCTGGGCAACTGCCACTACAAGCTGGAGCGACTGGAGGAAGCGGAAAAGCGTTATCTGGAAGTTCTGGCTCTGGAGACCGTCCCCGCTGCGACTTATCGGAATTTGGGGCTGGTCGAGTCTCGTCTGGGCAAGGTCGGCGAAGCGATTTCGGCCTTCGAGAAATATATTGAGCTAAGCCCGGATGAGGCTGGGATCTATCAACTGGTAGCCGATTTATATTTTCGCCAGGCCGATTTTAGCCGGGCCCTGGCCAACTATGAAAAGCACCTTGCCCAAAACCCTGTGGACGCGCGCGCCATATTCGCTGTATCAGAATGCTATCTCCATATGGGGCACAGGGATTCGGCCAATATCGGCTATCAGCGGGTCCTGCAAATCGATCCGGGCTGCCAGGCTGCCAGAGAGCGTCTGGAGGAGCTTTCCGGTCGCATCGTTACTACCTGAAAAAAAACCGACGACCACGTCTTTTTTTTTGCTAATGGGCGGTTGTATCACAGTTAAGTGGTTCAATAATATGCCGATTAAAAGGTTATATAAAAGGGTGGATTAAAGTTGGAGGACCTCAACTGGCGAGGAGGACAGACAGCTACACGTTAATAGCAGGGTCATGGGAAAGTAGACTCTTGCATCATTTGTTATACATGGGAAGTGACTGACTCGAATGAACCAAGAACCGATTGCATAAACAGGGTAAGGAAACCCTCAACCGTTCAAGGAGGACTTAACAAATGTCACTTCGCATTAACCACAACCTTGCAGCGTTAAACGCGCACCGGAATCTGGTTCAGACGAATTCTGACCTGTCTCGCTCCATGCAGAGGCTGTCGTCGGGATTTCGTATTAACCAGGGTTCTGATAACCCGGCCGGGCTCGTGATTTCCGAGCAGTTCCGGGCTCAGATTGCCGGTCTGAACCGCGCGGTTGAAAACTCGGAAGGATCGATTAACATGATCCAGACCGCTGAGGGCGCTCTCACCGAAATCAACAATCTGCTGATATCGATGAGAGAACTGGCCATTCATGCCGCCAACGAAGGCTTCAACGACGCCGACCAGTTGGCTGCTGACCAGGCCGAAATTACCAACGCGATCTCAACCATCGACCGCATCGCTGCAAACACCCAGTTCGGCACCAAGAAGCTGCTCGACGGCAGCAAGGAAAACGTGGCCAGCATCACCACGGCCAACGGTTCCGAAGTTACCATTAAGCAGTCCGGCCTGTCGACGGGTACGCACTTTATTACGGCGTATAAGAGCGCCGACCCGACCGCCTCGTTGAATGTCACCACCGGTGGCATCACCCTGGCCGGTGTCGGCAGTGACGGCGATCCCTACAATCTCGCCGAAGCCGTTCACAACATCGACGTCGTGCAGGCGTCAGGTTCCGCTACCAAGACTTCCAGCAGCGCTATCGCCGCTACGGATTTCTGGGATAACGGTATCAAGCTGAATACGACCACCACCAAGGCTCTCATGGCCAGCGGCCTGGCCTTTGCCCAGGCCGATGCTGCCACAACGTACACTTTCCGGGTCAATTACCAGGAGAACGGCAGCACCCCGACCGGTTATGTAACCATTCAGGCTGCGGTTGCCAGCGGAGAGTATGCCAGTGACCTGGTCACTGCTTTTAACGCCGCCCTGTCCGGCACGGCCCTGGAAGGAAAAGTGGAAGCCGAGGGGACCGGCGCGGGCGCCGGCTCTACTTTCGGCATCAAGAGCGTGTCTGTCGGATCGCAGTTCTCGATGGCCTGGACCGGCATCACCGCAGAAACCACCGGTACTGCAGCTGCGGCCCTGACGGGTCTGGCGGCCGGCAGCCACCGTGGTGCCTCGACCAATACCTTCACGTTGCAGGCGGTAACGGCCTCCATTACGGCCGCGGCTGACATTGCCGTGACGGTAGCGTCGAATACCTACAGCACTCTCGCCGACCTGGTAACGGCCCTTAACACCGTTATGGCCACAACCGTGGGCCAGGTGGCCGGTGCCTCGGCGGTTGAGGATGTTTACGCCGAAGTCTGGGACAATAACAGAGTCCGCTTCTCGACCAGAGACCAGGGCTCCGCATACACCCTGCAGTTGATGACGGGCGCTGATGCCACTACCGGCAACATGCGCAATGTTCTGAACTGGACCGCCGATACCACGGCGAACGTCGGTCAGGACGCGCTGGTTACGCTGGATGGTTATGCCAACGCTCTGAGCCAGGTCGACTACGACCAGGCCAAAGAGTACACGCTGAAGAGTGCCGCTGACGGTGAACTGAATCAGGGTACCGTCTTGGTTAACGTTGAGAAGGCGGAGAGCGGTCTCGAGCTGAACAACTTCCTGCTCGATGTCGCGGCTACGAAGTTCAACGTGCAGCTTGACGGCGGCGCGGCTACCGAGGTCAAGGCCGGCTTTGACTACACCATCTGGAATACCGACCGGACCGAATGGATGAAGGTCGAGTATGCTCTGACCTCCACCGGCGGCACGGAAACGATCAGCAACATCGATCAGTCGCTGGTCTTCCAGATTGGCGCCAACGTCGGTCAGACGGCCCAGATCAGCCTCCGCAACATGTCGGCTTCGTCACTGGGCAAGCATCTTGCCGGTAATATGTTCACCGATCTTTCCAAGATCGATGTGACCTCCGTCCAGGGTGCCCAGGACTCTCAGTCGATAATCGACTCGGCCATCAATCTGGTTTCCACTACCCGTGGCACGCTGGGTAGCTTCCAGAAGAACACTCTGGAATCCAACCTGAGGAACCTCAGAATTGCGGCTCAGAACCTGACCGCCTCGGAGTCACAGCTGCGTGACACCGATATGGCCAAGGAAATGTCCGAATTCACCAAGAACCAGATTCTGGTTCAGGCCGGCACAGCTATGCTGGCGCAGGCCAACCAGCTTCCGCAGATCGTAATGTCACTGTTCTAATAGATGGTTTGGTTCCGTTCGGGGGAAGGTAATTCTTCCCCCGAACACAAAAAGATGAAGACTGCTTTGAAGACATTGAAGTCATAGGTTACAGGAGTAAACATGCCAGGTGCCACAATCGACGGCCTTAATTCGGGAATCAACACCACCGAACTGGTCGACAGCATCATCAACTTCGAGCGAAACAACGCCGTTTTGCTTGAAAACGAACAGGCCCTGAAAACCAGCATTATCTCGGCGCTCACGGCCCTTCAGGCCAAGTTCATTGCCCTGGGTTCACAGCTCAACCAACTCCGCAAGCCATCCAATTTTGAAGCGTATTCGGTCGCTGTCTCCGATGAGGGCTATTTGTCCGCCACCACTTCCGGCCGGGTCGGCACGGGTAGTTACGACGTCCAGGTCCTTTCTCTGGCCCGCAACCACCAGTTGGCCAGCCAGGGTTTTGCCAGTCCCAACACGGCCGCCTTCGGTACCGGAACCATCACTATTAAGGTGGGTGACGGCAGCGAAGCGAGTGTTGTAATCGACCAGACCAATAATTCCCTTGAGGGGATAAGAAAAGCTATCAACGACGCCCGCTTGGGCGTTACGGCCTCTATTATTAACGACGGCTCGGCCTCGAACGCCTACCGTCTGATTCTCAGTTCTGACGACACGGGCCTGAAAAACCGGATCAGCGTCAATCCCGACCTCACCGGCGGCGACACGCTCAATTTCGCCACCGGGTCATTCGATGCCCCGGAGATGGCCGTCAAGGACCTGGCCTCGACATCCCTGATCTCGCTGGGTCCGACAGCCACCTACAGCGGCTCGCAAAACAAGATATACACCTTCACCGTCCGCGGTGAGGGAACCCAGACCATCGGTGACGGCAACATCCTCATTGACTGGACCGACGGCGTCAACTCCGGCACCGTGGCCGTCACCCAGGCCGACATGGAGGTGCTGTTAGTCGATGATCCCATAACGGGAGAGGGAGCCGACGGTCTGACGTTGTCTTTCAATGCCGGCACCCTTACCGCCGGTGACACTTTTCAGGTGGCGGCTTTTTCGCCTCTGCTGCAGGAAGCCTCCGACGCGAAAATCGCGCTTGGCTCCAGCGGCGGAGCCGGCTCGCCCATTACGGTGACATCAGCTTCCAACACCTTTGAGAATCTGATCAGCGGCCTGTCGCTGACGGTGCGCAAGGAGACCGAACCCGGCTCGAGCATTACCATATCGACCGGCCTGGACCTGAACGCCGTCAAAGAAGGCATCAACAGCTTTATCTCAAGCTACAATGAGGTGCAGGCCTTCATCGATGAGCAGAACACGTATAACTCCGAGAGCGAAGAATCGGGACTGTTGTTCGGCGATTACACGGTGATTTCGATGCAATCCTCATTGAGAATCGCCCTCGGCTCAATCGTCGGCGGTATCACCTCCAAATACAATCAACTGGCCACCATCGGGATCAGAACCGATGCCGGCGGCAAGCTTGAGA
>CBFCYQ010000133.1:0-8045 GCA_965602205.1 uncultured bacterium
TCCCCGTCCGAGGGAGCACGCTGTCTGGCGCCGTCCCTCGAGGATGCCTATTTGTACTGCATCTCGAACGCCGGCGGCTCTTCGGTCACTCCTGAGGCGGCGGCCACATGAGACTTGCCTATCAGCTCTATCATCTGGTCAGGGCCGATTTTCTTGATCGTATCCGGCGATCCAGCTTCGTGGTGGTCCTGGGCCTGGCGCTGCTCGCCGGGTATCTGTTTGTGCCGCCTCTAAGCGCGCCATATACGTCCTTCGTCGTGGCCAGCCATCGCGGGTTTTACAATTCGCCGTGGGTGGGGACGCTCTTTGGCGTTACGGCCGCTACTCTTTTGACACTCATCGGTTTCTATCTCGTGAAGAACTCCATCGGTCGGGATTACGAGACCCGCGTCGGTCAGGTTATCGCTACGACTCCCCTCGGGAAAGCGCTGTATATGGCCGGCAAGTGGTTCAGCAACGTGTTGGTGCTGGGGGTCATTCTCGGGGTACTGTCAATAATCGCACCGCTTATGCAGATTGTGCGGGCTGAAGTAGCCCACGTCGACTTGGCGGCACTGTGGACGCCCATCTGGATGATGGGGTTCCCGGCCCTGGTGTTTACAGGGGCCCTGGCGGTGCTGTTCGAAAGTGTGCCTTTACTGCGGGGCGGCCTGGGAAACATTATTTACTTCTTCGTATGGGGGCCGTTCCTGATCGGTTCCTCCACTCAGCAGTTCGTCATGGGGGGCAAGCCCGCCTTCACTTATGACTTCGCGGGTATGGCAAGAGTTGTCTATGACATAAAACAGCAGCTGATAGCTGCCGGAGCCGATATCAGCAAGGGCATCTTCGGAGTAATAGGTCCAGTTGATGCTAGTAATATCACGCGGTTCACGTGGGATGGAATGCAGTGGACGTCTGAAATTATCCTGGAGCGTCTGCTCTGGGTGGCCCTGGGGGTTATTCCGGTGATGATTGCGGCCGCTGTTTTTAACCGCTTCGACCCGGCTGGCGGCAGGATTCTCGCCAAACGCGGCCGACCCCCGCTGCGAAGGCTTGCCAGGCTCATCGGGAGGACCGGTTCGGCAGTCCAGACAGGGGACAAGGAAGAAAACGAGGCTGCTGCTCTTGCCGGCCGACCGGCGGTTGAGCTGACCCCGCTTGACAGGAGCGCCCGACATGGCCGTTTCCTCTCCATCGTCAAGGCGGAGCTACTTCTTATGGTCAAGGGGCACGGCTGGTGGTGGTATATCGGTGCTCTTGGGTTGATCGTTGCCACGCCGCTCGTCCCGCTCGAGAAAGTGGCCCAAATCCTCTTTGCGGCGGCATGGCTTTGGCCGATTCTGGTCTGGTCGAAAATGGGAAACCGGGAGTTGCGTCACCAGACACACCAGATTGTCTTCTCCGCTCCTCATCCCCTTCGCCGTCAGTTGCCTGCTATATGGATGGCGGGGGTATTCGTCACGGCTGTTTTGGGAGCCGGTTTTGTGACTCGTATCCTTCTTGCCGGACACTGGCAGTACATGTATGCACCGGTGATCGGCGTCTTGTTTGTTCCGACGCTGGCCCTGGCACTGGGGGTGTGGACCAACGGCAGCCGGATGTTCGAAGTGGTGTATCTCCTGTTGTGGTATATCAGTGTCCAGGGTGGCACAACGGTTTTTGATTATCGCGGCGCAACCATCGAGGCCGCCGCCTCCGGGGTGCCGTTCTATTATTTGGCGGCGACGATCGGTTTGGCGCTGCTCGCCGTGCTGGGCCGGCAAAAGCAAATGCGTTATCAGTAGTTAGAGCTTGCCGGTCGGCGGTAGTTCCGTGTTTTGCACCCGCAGTGCTGCCCACACCGGATCGCACCCGTTGTCCGGGTCGTTGCAAAACGATGTTACGGCTGCTTTTATTTTGACCCCTGCCGCCGTCCAATCTATGTTGCGGCGTTCGCAATGTAACCCGGTGGCGGATCAATAGAAGACGTGCTTTCGGAGGTGATTTGTGTCAGGTCCATACAGGGGAAAGAACCGTTATCCGACGTTTCTCAAAGCCGGCAGGACAATAGCCGGAAAGATATCAGAACTCGAGGGTGTGATCGGTATTCTCGGCACGGGTTCCATCGGGCGCCGGTTCGGTGACGAGTTTTCCGATCTTGATCTTACCGTCTACGCCCACAGCAGCGCCGTCAGACGGCTGGACCGTCTGGTGGGAATCGGGTGGACCGGCTACAAGGGGGTTTC
The DNA here is from genome assembly GCA_965602205.1 of uncultured bacterium. Lineage (GTDB taxonomy): Bacteria > Zixibacteria > MSB-5A5 > GN15 > FEB-12 > DAOUUR01. The sequence continues at coordinate 2,208 of CBFCYQ010000133.1, forward strand.
ATTCGATATTCTGGTCGTATCTTATGAGAGGGCCCTGAAAGCCGGGGTGCCGTCAGCGTTCTGGAGCCAGATCGAAAGGTGGCATCAGGAGAATTCGCAGATACTGTTTGACACCGATGATCGCATCAAGCGTCTGTTGCGGCATAAGCTGGTCTACCCCGATCGAGAACGGACCAAACTGCTGAAACGGTATCATGAGAATGTTCACGAACATCTCGTTTTCTTTCCCGAACTGTGGGCCGAGCGCGGTCGCTTGTATAACGTGATTGACGCTCTCACTCGCGGTGTGACATTCATAGTACTCTGGATTTATGCCAAAAACAGGGTCTTTGAACCGTACATGGAGAAGTGGCCCTTCTACCATCTGGAAACGAAAAATGTCCCCGAGCACGTGCACCTGGAGGTGCTGACGGAGATATACACGAAATCAGTGCGGACGGTCGCCGGCGCCATGCGAATCAGACGGAAGCTGCTGCAACTTTGCGACCAGATCGGTCTTCAGTGGGAAGTGTACGGTTGCGCCGAGGCCCACGAACGTTGCGAGAGAAACTGGAGCACGGTCTCTGAAGAGACAAAACGCCTGCTGTCGTGGTGATTTTTCACGTGCCGGTGACTGGCGTCATATAGTCTGTAAAAGAGACACCTTGTTCGGTGCTTGCCGCTCCCGGTTAACGACTACGCTGCCAGTCGGAATCAAGGGTGTGGTCGTCGAGCTTTTGCCACAATTCCTCGAGGTCGCACCGCATTACCACCAGGTCCTGTTTGGCCCCGCTGATATCTTTCACATAATGGTGCAGCACCGCCTCGGGATGGAAACCGAGTCGTTTGAAGATGTTCTGGACGCCTTCCTGGGGTCCCATGATCTTGACAATGATCTCTTCCACCTTCTTGCTGGCGGCGAGCAGGTAGAGTTCGCGGGCCATCAGTGTCCCCAGACCTTTTCGCTGGTACGGCCGGGCCACGACCAGCCTTATCTCCGCCAGATGCTCACTCCAGCCCTGGGCCTCGAGTTCCAGGGCGCCGTCGGCGACGATTTCATCACCCGCAACTGCCACGAGTCTGACGATTCTGTCAGATACCATCGACCGTATCCTCTGTTCCACTACCTCGCGCCGGGTGACGTTGCGGCGGAGATAGGTGACATCCTCCTTGGGCAGGGCCAGGAAGAACGCCAGAGATCGATCGGTATCGTCCTGCCTCATCTCGCGGATAAGGACCTCTCGACCGTCCTTCAGTTTTACTTTTCTTTCCATAGGGCCATCCTGTTTTTATATGAACGTCACGATCAATTGATTTGCCTTATTTCACAGTGTGCGCGCCTGGCGCCGACAGTGGCGCGCCGCGGTCTCGATCTTCACGCATAACAGGTCGGGCGTATAACCGAGCTTTGATAATTTCAAATATCGGGTCTGTCTGGTTTGTGGATGTCGTCAAACAGAGCGAGTCACTGCCTACCTGAAAATACAATACACTCTATGAAATAGCAATTGATTTCTGGACGGTTTTTGCCATGATAATCCGCACGACGCTGCCGAAACTGTTGGCTGTATGCTGCTAGCGCATTACATCGTAGCCTATTACCGGAGTTGCTCGTTCTCTCTGCAATCTTGCACGGGCAGGCGTCAAAACTACATCGGCAAAAGGCTTTAGAAGCGGTCGGGCGTACCGATGGCCGAAGAACACAAGTGGATGTCAAGTTCCGAAGATGTGTGCCTGATCGGTCAGGTGGAAATAGTACGCAACGAACTCGAAATCCGGACCCGGCTGGGGAAAATACTCCTCGTGGTCCTGCCTGAATTCATCGGCGCTGGTGTTGGTTTCTCCACGCCAGAGTCGCTCGGGGATGCTGTCCCAGCGGCAAAGCTCCATCGCGACTATGCGAATGGTGGCGCGCCTGGTGTGAGTACTGTCGAAAACATCATAATACTCGCCAACCACCAGGGCGTCATTATACTCATCTTCAGCAACGTCGATCTCCCCGAGTTCGGCCACGCTGGCTGTCTTTTTGCCTTGAACGATTTGTTCCACCAAACTGTCCGAGACAAACTGTATCCGTCGGTTGCGGTTCCGTGTTATTTGTTTATTCTCCATATGCTGTCAAGCAGATATCAAGTTGTGCACCGTGATCTCGGAGCGAGCGCCGATTCTCATTTGCGGGCCCCAGTAACCGGTGCCTCGGCTGACGTAGATGCGGGTGTCACCGTGCTCGTGAAGACCCGATATATAGGGCTGAGTCAGCGCCGCCAGGAAGTGATAGGGGAAATACTGCCCGCCATGGGTGTGACCGGAGATCACGTAATCATATCCCGCTTTCGCCGCGGCGAATATACTCTTGGGTTGATGGGCCAGAAGAACCTTCGCGTGGCATTCGGGAGCGCCGCTTAAGGCCTTTTGCGGGTCGGAAACGTGTTCGCGGTCAAACTGCCCACCGGTGTAATCGGTGACTCCGGCCAGAAGCAATCGCGCCGATCCGCGCTCGATTACTCTGTGCTCGTTGAGCAAGACAGTGAAACCCAGTCGGGCCGTTTCCTCAATCCAGTCCTTAACGCCTGAATAATACTCGTGGTTCCCCGTGATAAAAAAAGAGCCGAGGGGAGCTTTCAGATCGGCCAGCGGTGCCACCTCGTTGCGGAGCTGCCCGACGGGGCCATCTACCAGGTCGCCGGTCAGCACAACGAGATCCGGCCTGAGTCCGTTGACCGTATCTGTAACAGACTGCACGAATGAGCGCCTGACCGTATGGCTCACATGGATATCGGTTATCTGTACGATGCGCAGGCCGTCAAGATCATCGGGCAGGTTTTCGATGGGGATTGTCACCTCGATTATCTTCGGGGCGCGCAAAGCCTCGAACAGACCATAGCCAGTGAAGGCAGCAGTGACACCGAGAACGCCGAGGTGCGTCCAGTTGGTAACGAATTGTCGGCGACCTGCGTCGATCTCATTAGCCGGGGCCGAAGCCCCGCCGAAGACATTTTGTGCAAATTGAGCAGTTTTCTGCGCGGCGGTGGCGAGGATTATAAGAAGGTCCTTCGTCAGCAGGACGGCGAACAGCAGAGTCAAAAAGCCGAAGCTCAGAAACGCTATCCAGGCCACGACTTCGACCCCGATTCCCTGGTAGCCACGCATCTGCAGCCCCACCGGCACGAAAGGCAGAACGAGTAACACTACGAGCAGAGCCCACAAGAGGATAGACACCGGCAGGCTGAAGGCGGCCGGCACAATCAGCCGCCACCCGATATAGCCGTACATCAGGGACAGTACCGTTATAACGATCAGGAAAAAACTCATAACTACCTCGGGTGCGTTCTCCGGATCGGCCCCGGAGTCGGCAGCCAGGGACTACGTACGCTACAATTTCTATAACGAGCGCAGTTCCAATATCGTATTTTCGGATGGGCTTGCCAAGATTTGGTTTTTGCAGTTTTTCCAGGCGACCAGTCGGCGGTTTTCATCGCGATTCCGGGCCGGCTTTTGTTTTTGACATATGGCAGCGGCCGCCCTACCTTAGCGGTTGACTGCGGGTACTCCCATGATGGAAACTGAAACCGCAGGATTCACTAACTCAAGGACTTTGCGAAAGGCGCTGCTCGTATCTTATGAGACGTCGCTGTACTAGATGGTGCTTCGCTGTTCTAGCGCTTCTGGGTGCTTTCTACTTGACCCTTCTCATCCCGGATTCTCCGCCGCCTGTTGCACCCGCGGCCGCCGGCGAGCCTTTTGCCTGGGACAGAGATGAATACTGGTCACAACTGGAAACAGGTTTCCAGCAAGCACGATCGGTCGGCTGCGCCGATCTTACCGGGTCAATCGATGTGGGTTTCGCGGTCATGGACAGCCTCCTTTCGGGGCTTGAATCAGGCTCCTTTGCGCCCGACGCACCGGTGTTTGGCGAGATCGAGAACGGCTTTTTCCGGCTGGCGATGCTCGTAGCCACCTGCCCGGAGAGGTTGCACAATTTCGTCAACACGTTCGGCAGGCTGAGATTAGCGGTAAAGAACCAGTCCGTGAACTGGGATATGAACTCCCGGCCGGCCCGAGACTGCCTTTACCGGCTTCTATACGGTGGCCGCACGGCCGTCGAGGAGGTAATACTGCAATCGCCGAGCGAGGTCGTTCCGGAGACTGCGATGGAGATAAATGAGCCGTCGGTAACACCGTCTGAAGTGATTCACGGTGTCCGCATTCACAGCGGCGATATTCTGGTATCACGCGGCGGGGCACCGACCTCGGCCTTAATCGCGCGTGGCAACGATTACCCCGGCAATTTCTCACACGCGGCCCTGGTTCACGTTGACGAGAATACCCGGCAAATATCTATAATTGAGGCGCATATCGAGCGCGGCGTGGCCATTGCGAGCGTCGAGGACTATCTTAAGGATACCAAACTTAGAATAATGGTTCTGCGGCTTCGCTCCGACTTGCCGGCCGTCCGGACCGATCCGATGCTGCCGCACACGGTCGCAAAGTTTGCCCTCCGCCGGGCGCAAGCTGAACATATACCGTACGATTTTGCAATGGACCCCCAGGAGCATTCGAAACTGTTCTGCTCGGAGGTGGTGTCCGAGGCGTACGAAAGCGAGGGGGTGAACCTGTGGCTGGGGCTTTCACATATTTCGAGTTCAGGTGTGAAGAACTGGCTCTCGGCTTTTGGTGTCGAGAATTTCACGACCCAGGAGCCATCGGACCTGGAGTATGATCCGCAGCTTCGCGTGGTGGCCGAGTGGCGAGACTACGAAACTTTGCTTAAAGACCGCCTGGACAATGCCGTCATGGACGTCATGCTCGAGGGTGCTGAGAAGGGCAGCCGCCTTGATTATGACTGGCACTTGCTGCCGTCGACAAGAGTCCTCAAAGCTTATAGTATGGTCCTCAATCTGTTTGGCGGCGTCGGTCCGATACCCGAAGGCATGAGTGCGACGGCCGCGCTACGGAACAAATGGTTCTCGGCAGAGCACGAAACAATAACCCAAAGGCTCTCTGTTCTGGTGCGTCAATTCGAGAACCAGAAGGGTTATTTCCCCCCATATTGGGAGATGATCGAGCTTGCCGGCCAGGTGCATTCGGGTAAAGGCATTACGGAGTAGTCCCGGCCGCTTGACTGACAGCAGCCGGAATCAAGCGGCGGGCTTTTATATTGCATACCTGAAAGCTCCGGTACATCCTGGGACCACGCGATCGGAGGTTGGAGCGATGGACTACGAACTCGAGATCAGAAAGGCCGATGCCTATCTGCACGTCTGTGTGACCGGCCAGCGAACTCGGCAGACTGTCGCCGCCATGGCAAAGGAAATCCTCACGGCGTGCGTAGACCACGAGGCCGACAAGGTCCTTGTAGACGTGCGCGAATTGGAGGGACGGCTGAGCGTTTTCGATGCCCGTTCGATATCCGTTGACGATTTTCCTGAGATCAGGCGGGCCGGGGTGATTAAGAAGGCCGTAATTGTAGATGCCGAGAAGCGCAAGTGGAGACATAGCTTCTTTGAGTCGGTCGCGCGCCGACGCGGTTACAACATCCGCATCTTCAGAGATTTGGACAGCGCCGTGATGTGGCTTTGCGCGGACGAGCATAGAACATCTTAAGAGGCGGCCTTGCGGATAACGGCATCGTTGATTGTCGCCCCGAGGGGTAGTGGCGTCTCAGCCACAGGACTTTAAAAAGGGATACGCGAAAACGTGGGTACCACCGACCCGTTCGAACACTTCGCGGCCTTCAGTGATATGGGGCCCCGCAATCAATCGCTCCGCAAGGACTTCTTCCAAACGGTATTCCGGAAACACGGGGTTAAATCGGTGCTGGACTGTGCCTGCGGAACCGGCTCCGACCTGATCCTGGCG
>CBFCYQ010000134.1:0-7948 GCA_965602205.1 uncultured bacterium
ATCGAGTGTCGTGGGCATCTTGCCGCCGTGCCGCTCGAGCAGTTGTTGGGCGGACGTCTTAATCGCTCGTGCTTTGGCGTTGTGAAAACCGGTGGAATAGATGTCCCGGCTGAGTTCCTCGACGTCAGCCTCCGCGAAGTCTCTGACCGATTCATATTTCCTGAAAAGCTCCGGCGTTACCTTGTTGACCCTTTCGTCGGTGCATTGGGCGGACAGGATAGTGGCCACCATCAACTGGTGCCTCGATTTAAAGTCAAGAGTACACCTGGCTTGCGGGTAGTGTTTTTTCAAAAGCCCGATAATCTTCCGGGCGCGTGCTTTGATGTCGTGGCTTTTCTCTTTTGGCATAGCCGTCAATTGCTGGATAAAATCACCACCCGCCCGATGTCATTGAAATCCTTGACAATGACTATCGACCGGTAACGGTTGTCTTTTTCGGTCAGAGTGGCTACCTCGGCGGCCTGACCCAGGCCAACCTCGAACATTATCCGTCCACCCTTAGCCAGATACGAGGGCGCCTTTTTCAGTAAGACCCTGATAGCGTCCAGCCCGTCCGGTCCGGCCACCATGGCCACCTCCGGGTCAGCCAGGACCTCCGGGGGAAGGTCATCGTAGTCGTCGTCGCGGATGTACGGAGGATTGGACAGTATCAGGTCGAACTTTTCGTCTTCATCCACGGCCGAGAAGAAATCAGAACGGCGAAACTCGACACGATCGTCTACACCGAGGGCCACCGCGTTTTTACGGGCCACCTCGATGGCGTCGGGTGAGATATCCAGCGCGACAATACGGCACTCCTCGAGCTCCCTGGCCATCGTAACTGAAATCACTCCCGATCCGACGCCGACGTCCAAAATCCGCGGGCACGTTTTGCCCGCCGGCCGGGCGAAGTTGAGGGCCGCTTCACACAGGCGCTCGGTCTCCGGCGTGGGCGCCATCACGGCAGGGGAGACGTAAAACTTCCGTCCGTAAAACCAAGCTTCGCCGAGGATAAACTGGAGCGGGAAACGGGTCAGCCGGCGCTGCATTATGGCGTCGAACCTGTCCCGCACCGCACCGTCGAGCCGTTCGGACCCCTCTAAGTATAGTTTCAGGCGGTCGACATCGAGCAGGTGGCAGAGAATCATCTCCACTTCGACCCGTCCCTGGTCGATGCCGGCATTTTCGAGGATTGCGGCCTGGCGGTTTATGAATTGCTGGAGTTTTTCAGTCACGTGTCGCTAACCGGCCCAGTCGGCGTGAATGGTCTGTTTTGCGCCCCGGTGACATGGAGGTCGGGCCTTGCCCGCCATCACCTGGCGGTCGACTCCTCCGCCTGAATTTTCAATCTGGATTCCTGGTCATGCTGCTGCAGAGCTTCCACCAGTTCGTCGATGTTGCCCGCCAGGATCGTGTCCAGCTTATAAAGGGTCAGACCGATCCGATGGTCGGTGACGCGCGACTGGGGAAAATTGTATGTGCGAATCTTGGCCGACCGGTCGCCCGTGGACACCATCGATCGCCGCTCGGCGGATATCTTGGCCTGCTGTTCGGCCATTTCTTTATCGTATAGCCGTGCGCGTAACACTTTCATAGCCTTGTTGCGGTTTTTGATCTGCGATTTTTCGTCCTGGCAGGTGACCACCAGTCCCGTCGGCAGATGCGTGATGCGCACCGCCGAGTCGGTGGTGTTGACCGACTGCCCGCCCGGCCCCGAGGAACGGTAAACGTCAATCTTCAGATCGTTTTCCTTGACATCAATGTCGATCTCTGCAGCTTCGGGCAGAACGGCTACGGTGACAGTGGAAGTATGGATGCGGCCTTGAGTCTCCGTTTCCGGTACCCTCTGCACCCGGTGGACCCCGGATTCAAACTTCATGGCGCCGTAGGCGCCGTCGCCTGCCACCGAGAAAATTATTTCTTTGAATCCGCCAACCTCCGAAGGACTTGACGAAAGAATCTCCAGCTTCCAGGTCTTGGTGTCGGCTACCCGGCTGTACATGCGGAAGAGGTCGCCGACAAACAGCCCGGCCTCGTCGCCCCCGGTTCCGGCGCGTATCTCGACCACGGCCGCTTTGTCGTCATTGGGATCGCGTGGCAGCAGCCTGAGCTTGAATTCCTTTTCCAGATCGTCAATCTCCGCCTCATACCGGGCCAACTCTTCGCGGGCCATCGCGGCCACTTCCGGATCGTTGTCGCTTTTTATGATTTCCCTGGCTTCGTCGATACCCAGTCGGGCTTCCCGGTATCTGCGACCGGCCTCGAGCATTTCCACGATCCGGCGCCGCTCCCGGTTGAGTTCGATCATCTTCTTTTGATTCGACAGGACCGCCGGATCGATCATCTGCTCGTCGATCAATCTTAACTTGTCTTCCAATTTTGCTACTAAATCCAACATTCCTTTTTCCTGCGCTCAGAGATTAATTGTAAATGATACCGCCTGAACGGGCAAGTAAATATGCGAGTAGCCGTAGCTACGAGACGGCTGTTCGCTTGGCCGGGATCTTCGATTCGGTAATGCCCAGGGAAGCTTCCAGGGCCACGATGGCAACCTCCAACTGGTCCATTGACGGTTCCTTGGTGGTGATTCTCTGCAGCCAGAGCCCCGGGGCAATTACTATCTGGGTGAATTTATTGTGACGCGTCTTCCCCGATAATTTCAGAAGTTCGTACGACGATCCGGCCACCAGCGGCAGTAAGGTGAAATGCATCGCAAAGCGTGTCAGCAGTTGCGGCGGATGCCCGGCATATATGGCGTAAATCGAGTCGGAAACAGCGTACATGATGATGGCAAAGAACGCGACAATGAAAATAAACGATGTTCCGCACCGCGGATGCAAACGCGGATGGCAGGCGGCCCGCTCGGGAACAAGCTCATCGCCCATCTCGTAGGTGTAAATCGATTTATGTTCGGCGCCGTGGTACTGGAATATCCGCTTGAACTCGCCGAAGAGCGATATGACCCAAACATACAGCACGAACATCGTCAGCCGGATACCGCCTGCCGCCAGGTTGAACCAGACGGCGTTCTTGTCGACGTTGAAAAAAGTGGCGATGGCCAGCGGGAGAAAGAAGAATATGAAGATGCCGACCGCCATGGCGAACAGTACCGTCAGGCCAAGCCACAGCGCGTTTGACTTGCGGGGCTTGTGTTCGGCTGTTTCCCCCTTTTTCGCGGCCTCCTCTTTTTCGGCCTCTTTCATGGCGACATCCGCCGAGAAGTTCAGGGTCCGGATACCGATCACAAGCATCTCAACGAAAACCACCGCCCCCCTGATGATGGGTATATTGAGTAGTTTGTGGCGCGAAGACAGCGAGCGGTAGTCCTCGGTCTTGACCAGAATCTGACCGTCCGAAACGCGCACCGCCGTGGCGACCTTGTCCTTGGAGCGCATCATGACTCCCTCAATGACAGCTTGTCCGCCGACGTTCATATCCGGCATTACGAATGTTCTCCTGCGCCAAAAGGCGCCATGGCCCGGTACTCCAAATCCTGCATGTTAGCACAAACGGTGCTCATGTATAGAATACGCACCGTTCGGTAAAATCTATGTGCTTTACGTGAGTTATTTCTTCTCTTCCGTCAGTTTGTATTTGCGGCGGAAGCGCTCCACGCGACCGGCCGTGTCAATCAGCTTCTGCTTGCCCGTGAAAAACGGATGGCAATTCGAACAGATTTCAACACTGATCTTCTCTCGTGTCGAGCGTGTAGGGTATTTTGCCCCGCAGGCACAGGTAATCACGGTCTCGCGGTATTTGGGATGGATTTTCGGCTTCAATTATATCACCTCTGTAAATCGTTCACTTTCTATAACAAATACGGGTTCCCCATAAACATCGGAGACCCAGCCCACCAATATACTGATTTTTCTCAGTTTGACAAGGGCCATCTTGAAAACCTTCACTTATGTCATGCAAGCCCTTGTTTAACAGCGCATTATCGGAATCGGACTGGCTGCGGGCAGGGCTCGTCACCCGCTTGGAACCCGAAATGGCTTCACCTTTTGCCCATAGCCACCGACCAGTAATACTTCTTGTAAACCAGGCTCTGTATCACGAATTCGGCCGACAGAATCTGCTCGAGTTGCTCCCGCTGGAAATAATTCTTGATGATGATATATTCCTCCCCGCTGTTCAGGTATCGCCTTTTGTAGCTGTTGCCGTGTTCGTCAACCCTCTCCGAATCGATGGTCGGACCTTCCGCGGGGGGGTTATTGTCGATCATCCAGACAACGCCGTCATCCCGTAGCGGGAGTCTTACCAGATCGAACAGACTGCCGTAATCCTGCCGGGGATGGTGGGAAAACCAGAATCCCAGCACGACGCAATCAAAAGAATTCTCCCTGAAGCAAGGGTTGAGCAAATCGGCGCGGACAAAATGCGGCCGGGTGGTGTATTCTTTTTTGGCGGCCTCGGCGATCATTTCTCCAGATATATCGGAGGCGACGACCATCCGGGCGCTTTCTGATATGACCTTCGTCCAGTAGCCAGTGCCGCAGGCCAGTTCGAGGACGGTTTTTCCGCTGGTCAGCCGCCGCAGGCGCTCGGCTTCGTCGTCGATCTCCCGCCGACGCTCCGGCATGTCTCGATAGTAAATCTGTTCGTATTCCGGCGCCCGCGCTTTATAGTATCTGGTCAGCTCCCAGTCAACCATGTTGCTCCCGGATGATGTCGGCCAGCTTGCGGCCCAGGGCTGCGGCTTCGGCCAGCGCGGCGGCGTCCTCTCGGACTCCGCCTTTGACAGTGTAATCGTCAGAGTGGAAGATGAAAGTGCCTTCGTTGCTCACTTCGATCCACTTAAAAAAACCGGCCACCACTCGGCGCGCTCCCTCAAACCAGCCTTTCTCACCGCCCACCAGCACCATTGCCCCCGGCCGTCTTTTTTTGATAAGTCTGATAAAACTGTGCTCGGCATTGCTGCCCGAAAAGTCGGCCGGGCGAAGGCAGTTGCAGCGGTCGATAAACGCCTTGGCCTGGGCCGAGACCGTGTCAAAGTACAGCGGAGTACCGAACAGCAGGCAGTCACACTCCGCCACTTTATCGTAGAGTTCGGTCAGGTCGTCTTCATAGAAGCAGTATTTGGGTGTGGGGGCTTCGCCGCACGATTGGCAGGGGACAAACTTCAGGTCATTCAGGCGCACGAAGCTGCCGTCGACCTGCCAGTCGTGGGGCAGATGACCTCTGATTGCGCCCTCTATATGCGCCAGCAGGATGTCAGTCGACGACTGTTCCACCGGCGAGCCGGAGACTGCCAGAAGCTTAATCGAGGTCGACATCCTCAAGTTCCCCCAGTCGAGCGTAGAGTTCCAGCAGCGTCTCCTCGACCTGTTTTTTTCTCTCGGTGGCGTCGTGCAGCATTTCCCAGTCGCTTCTGGGAATGCCGTGGTCTATTTCCTTTTCGAGACGGGCGGCTTCTAGCTCCTGGTCGGCTATTCTGGATTTGACTGACTGCAGCTCTTTTTTGTGGCGACTGCGACGCCGGGACTCCTCCTTGAAAGCGCGATAGGCGTCTTTGGACTTGCTGTCTTTGGGTTTTGTGGTTTCTGACGGCAAAGTCGTTCTATCTCTGAAGTCCGAATAGTTTCCATCATATATTTCGATATGCCCGTCCGCGATGTGCGCGATTCGATTTACCACCCGGTCGAGAAAATAACGGTCGTGGCTGACAATCAAGCAGCTCCCGTCGTATTCGCTGAGCGCCAGTTCCAGAGCCTCGCGCGAGTCGATGTCCAGGTGGTTGGTAGGCTCGTCAAATATGATGAAATTGGCCGGATGGTACAGAAGACGCGCCAGCGACAGTTTGGTTTTTTCTCCGCCCGAGAGTGAGCGCACGACTTTAAAGCCGTCGTCTCCCGTGAATCCGAAACGCCCCAGAAACGAACGAATCTTACCGATTTCCGCACCCGGGTCCAATTCCCAGAGATTGTCAATGACCGTCAGTTCCGGTTTCAGGTCCGAAAGCTCCTGGTCGAAATACGCCACGTCGACGTTGTTCCCCAGTTTAATGTCACCCTCGATCGGCGCCAGCTCACCGATGAGCGAACGCAATAAGGTAGTTTTGCCTGACCCGTTACGCCCGATGACGCCGATCTTATCGCCGCGGTAGAGGTCGAGGCCGATCCCGCCGACCACGGTCGTAGGCCCGTAGCCAACCGAGATGTTATCTAAGGCCAGCACATGAGCAAAGGAACGGCCCGATGAATTCATGCGGATACTCGGACCCCTCCCGTCGGCACGCGGCGGCGGCAGGCGTTTGATGCGGCCCAGGTATTTCAGCTTGGACTGGGCCTGCTTTGTCTTCTGGCCGGCCATGTGACGCCGCACGAATTCCTCGAGGCGCTTGATTTCCTCCTGCTGGTGTCGGTACCGATGCGCATGCAGACGACGCCGTTCCGCTCGTTCCTTGAGATACCCGGCAAAACCACAGGCATACTGGTCGAGCTTGCCCAGGTTTATCTCCCACACCCTGGAGGTGACCGCGGTCAGGAAGGCCCGGTCATGGGATACGGCGATAAAGCTTTTGCCGGTGTTTTGCAGGTACTCCTCCAGCCAGGTAGTCGAATCGATATCAAGGTGATTGGTGGGCTCATCCAGAAGCAGCAGGTTGCCTTTTCCCGCCAGGGCGCGGGCGAGGGCGGCTCGATTTTTCTCGCCGCCGGAGAAGTTCCTTATCAAATCCTTTCGGCGTTCTTTCTCGAAACCAAGCCCTTCCAGGATCGCCGCAACTTCGTTCTCAAAGCTGAACCCGCCGTCGATTTCAAACTGGTTTTGAAGCTCTCCCAGCCGCTCGACCCGCCTGTCGTCCCTGGGGTTTTCGGCCAGTTCGCTTTCCAGCAGGGCAATCTCGCGACGCATCCCCAGAAGGTCTTCCCGAGCCGACGCGACGAATTCGAAAAGCGTCAGGTTGAGATACTCCTCTTTTTCCTGCTCGACGTAGTCGATAGTGCAGGCTTTTGAGGCAGTGACAACGCCGCTGTCGGTCTCCATGCGGCCGGCCATGATCTCAAAAAGGGTGGTCTTGCCGCTGCCGTTTTTGCCCACCAGGCCTATGCGCTCACCGCTCTGCAGAGTGAACGACACATCATTAAAAATGACCTGGTCATCGAATTTTTTGCAGATGCGTTCCGCCGAGAGCAGGGTCACCGTTAATCCTCCGATACGATGCCGCGTGAAAGGAGAATCTCTATGACGATGAATATAGCCGCAAGCCAGAGAAACAACTGCCACAGCTCCTTGCCGAAACGGAGTTCCGCGACGGCTGCCGCCAGTTCGCGGTCGGCCTCCAGCAGCCGGCAGTCATCGGCCCCGACGGCCCGGGCGAATTCATCGGTGTCAGTTTCATCAAGATCACACTCTTCGGGGTTGACGTTGACAGCGAAGCGGTCAATCTCGCGACCAAGGTAACTGACGCGGTAAAGGCCCGGCTGGTCGATCGGCCTGGCGCGTAAGACCAGGGCATTTTCTTCTTCTTCGGGCAGCAGGGAGTACACGCTGCTGTCGGGCGCCGTCATCGCGAGCGACGTTTCCACTGTTCCCCTGATGGAAATGCTCCGGGTAATGTTGTCGCCGACAAACAGGTGCAGGTCGTAACTCGACAGATCGGCCGCCAGGTATTCGGCGACGCGGGAGATAAACGGAACGAAAAAGGCATGACCGGTCAGGTCGGAATATTGAGGCGATATCGGACCGCTGAAAGTGAGCACCCGACCGCCCAGGTAACTTGATTCGACCAGCGCCGGCCGATCGCCGGAGAAAAGAAGCAGGGTACGGGCATTGTCCGCAAGATGTAAGCGGGGTAGAGTATAAAACTTGATTTCGGGCGGTTGGTTGCGTTCAAAACCGAACACCGAAAAGATGGGATGGTCGACATCGATCGATTTAAAAGTGTAATAACCGGCCCGCGAAAAGTCCTTTCTGGCCGCCTCGTCGAAGACAACCCCGGCCAACGATGACCAGGTGGTGTTGAAAT
>CBFCYQ010000135.1:0-7918 GCA_965602205.1 uncultured bacterium
TTTTTCCATGATGGTCGTCCGATAGGTAATGTCCGACAGGCGGCGGTCGTCATAGAAACCGGCTTCTTTTTTCTGAAATACGGCGCCGTCCCTGGCGACCTGATCGCCGCCTTCATGTTCGTAGGAGACAATCACCTGTTCGGGTCGGTTGGGGTCGTAGGTGAAGATGAAACGATTGAAATCGATCCAGAAATAGCCGTCGTCGGACCGTTCGTAGTGTGATCGAAGCAGCTGGAAGCAGTTGTCGTATTTGTGCAGAATCAGCGGCTTAAAAAAGAATTCCCCCTGCTCCTGCTTGACAGCATTATACGGTTTCCAGTTCAGTGTTTCCTTATTGAAACTGAACTTCTCTTTCAACTCGAGGTCGAAATCATCGGCCATGCGTATGAAGCAGAACTGGAAGTCGTCGTTGACGGCGGTGTCGGAAGTAATCGCTGTCAGAGCCCGTTTTTCGAGGCGGGGCGGTACCTGTATACTGGCGCTACCCTCGCCGACGAAGAAAGCGGTGGTGGGCCGACCATCGAGGTAACGCATCAGGTACATGGTGCCCTCTTTGAAGGTGAACGTCGCCACATCCTTTTGGTAGACAAAATCCTTTACCTGGGCCACCTCGGCCTCGTTCTTGAGCAAGTCCTGGTCGATAAGATCGTATGCTTTTTTGAATTCCTTAAAAAACTCCGATTCGGCTGAAGCTTCGACAGCGCCGAAAAGTAGCAGCGCGAAGACGAACACATTCCTGAATGATCTCATATTTACCTCTTTCCTGCTTGAATACATACATAAAGACGAAAACATGCACTTTTTGTCCACTTCCCGTCAATGAGTAGTGACAAGATCGGTCATCATCTTTCGGAAATCCTGATACTTATCTTCAAAATCCTCTTTAGCCGTGATAAAGCGATACCCGGGATGGTCTTTCCATACGCTCGTTATGGCCGCTTCAATAGCGAGCGCCTGTTGTGCAGGCTCGTCACGAATGTCATCGAGACAATAATAGGCATCGCCCAGTGCCGCCGACGTGCCCAGGTGGACGACCGCCGTGTAGCGCGCGTATTCTCCGGCGATGGTGGTGCCGACGTCCTCGGCGCTCTCCGGATGAAAGGCGAAAGCATCGGCAGAGCCGCGATCGCTTATAAAGGGTTTATCGCCTATCGCCTGTTCGCGCGCGACGTGACGGCGGTAAACTTCGCGGTGAAATTCACCCTTATCATGACGGTAGCCGGGATTCTCTTTCAGCAGTTGGCGGGCCAGTTCTTCAAAAAAAACAAACCCCGAGAAAGCCGGCAGAGCTTTCAGTCTTTCGAAGCAGGTTGTTTTACCGGAGCCGGGAGCGCCGGTTATAACTATACGCAATGGAGACACCCTCAATCCTGACCTCTTTTGTAGCAGCCAATTTATCCCGGTTTTTGTCCCAAGTCAAGAAGCGGCTCGGACTGCCGTCGCCGGCTGTTATAAATTAAAGTGTGACAAGGTCGCCCGCATATATTATCATGGCCGAAAAGCCAAAGCCGGGGACACCCTTATGGATATACCCAAAATCCAACAATACCTTGCCGAACACGGACTCGACGGGTGGCTTATGGCCGACTTCCACGGTCGCAACGACATTGCCATGGCGATGCTGGCGCTGAAAGGTATCATCACCCGCCGTTCGTTCTATTATATACCCGCCCTGGGAGCGCCTGTGGCCCTCGTCCACAACATCGAAAAGGACAAGTTTGAAAACGTTCCGGGCGAATTTATTACTTACTCTAGTTACGCTGTTCTCGAAGATAAGTTGTCCCAACTACTGGCCGGCAACCCGAAGGTAGCTATGGAGTACTCGGCTCGAGGACGCCTGCCGTATATCGGCCTGGTTGACGCCGGGACGGTGGAATTTGTCCGCAGTCTTGGCGTGGAAGTGGTATCCTCGGCCGACCTGGTGGCATTTTTCCAGGCACGCCTTTCGGCCGAGCAGATTGCCCGGCATCGCCAGGCCGCCGGGCATGTGATGGGCATCAAAAACGCGGCATTCGCTTTCGTCGCGGACCGACTAAAAAAGAGTGAAACCATCACGGAGTATGACATCTGCCGGTTTATTCTCCGAAAATTCGATGAATCTGATATGGAAACGCATGATTCGCCCATTTGCGGTGTTGACGCCAACGCCGGCAACCCGCACTATGAGCCCACCGCGGACCGGTCGGCGACGATCAAAAAGGGCCAGTTGCTGTTGGTCGACTTGTGGGCTAAAGTGAAGCATCCGGACGGCGTTTTTGCGGATATTACCTGGATGGCCTTTACCGGCGGCAAAGAGGAGATTCCAGACAAGTATCGCACACTATTTGACACGGTTATGCGGGCCCGTGACGCCGCCGTATCGTTCCTTGAAGAAAACGCCGCGAACGGCGCCGTGTATGGCTGCGACGTCGATGACGCCTGCCGGAAGGTAATCGTCGAGGCCGGTTACGGCGAGAATTTCACGCACCGCACGGGACATTCCATAACCAGCGCCGCTCACGGCACCGGCCCCAATATCGACAATCTCGAAACCGAGGATAAGCGTCAACTCCAGGACGGCCATCTGTTTTCGATCGAACCCGGTATATACCTGCCCGACTGCGGTTTCCGTAGCGAGATCGACGTCCTGTTCGGCGGCGACGACTGCGAAATCACCACCCTGCCATTGCAGACGGAAATCGTCGCGCTATTCTGACATGTATGTAACCCGGTCAATGATTCAGCAGGTTATCGAGCAATACGGACAACCGCAAACGGCCGAGTTCACCGCTCCGGTGAGCGAGGACGAATACGAATTCATCAGAGCCTCTCAGAAGGACGGCCGCCAACATGACACGACTTTTTACATTGTCAAGGACGGCAGGATTGTGGTCAACGCCAAGCACAACTATCCTCCCGGAATGTACCGGGCGCCCTCGGGCGGGCTGACCCCGGGCGAGAGCATCGAAGAGGGACTCAAACGCGAGGCCATGGAGGAGACCGGGTGCGAAGTAGCTATAGAGAGTTATCTTCTGGAAACGGACGTGAACTTCGTCTGTAAAAGCGGCGGTACCGCCAAAGCGATTGAGTGGCACTCATATGTTTTTCAGGCCGGATACACCAGCGGGGTTTTTGATTTCACCGACAAGCACGAGATTCGCGAGGTGCGGCTGGCCACGCTGGACGAATTCGAGGGCTTCTCAAAAATCATGAGAAAGTCGAATATCGGCGGGCTGCACTACCGGGCGGCCCTGCATGATGCGGTGAAAGGACTACTGCAGCTTTAACGGAGAGTTCCAGCCGTGTGCGGCACGGTGTTTTTAGATGGCTAAGGTTCTATCAAAACAAACTATTAAGCAGGCCTCGATAATTATCGGGGTATTTACCATCTGCTCGCAGTTGTTCGGTCTTGTGCGTGAGGCCATCATCGCCAACTATTTCGGCACCAGTGCCGAGTACGATATTCTCCTGGTGGCGCTGGCGATTCCACTGATGGTGGCCAGTATTCTTTTCGCGGCCATCCCCTCGGCGGGCATCCCGCACCTTCAGGGCAGCCGGGTGACGCCCGTGAAGAGCGGCAATATCTTCCGGTCCGCCTTTTTCAGTATTAACACCGTCTTGATATTCGGCGTGGCGGTGGTGGTCTTTTTTGTACTGCCGCTGTTTCGGGGACTTCTGACTCACGGCATGGATGAGCAGTCGGCTGAGGCCGTGGTGACTTTCGGTCGCTTCTTCTGCCTCTTGATTCCGCTACGCTCCTACGAGGCGGTTTTCCGCAGCCTGCTGCACCTGAAACACCATTTTCTCGTTCCGAGTGCGACGGCGGTCATATTCAACGTGACGATCATTGTTGTCCTGCTGGCCCTTTTTGGCTCGCTGCAGTCGCATGCTTTTGTCCTGGCCTGGGTGGCCGGGATGCTGGTGCAGACGCTGATGGTACTGGTCCCGGCTTACCTGATTTACCGGCGTAACAGTGAGCCCGGCCCGGCGGGTGCGTTTCAGTCGAGCGCCTACATGCGTTATCTCGGAGTCATTATCCTGATCGAGAGCATCGGCCTGACCATCGACCCGTTCGACCGTTACATCGGGGGCATCTTCCTCGACCCCGGTTATGTTTCAGCGACGGCCTATGCCAATATTATTTATTTTATCCCCCTGCGGATTTTCATCTATTCGCTGGCGACGGCCATCTTTCCCTCGCTATCCGAGCGGGCCGAAGAAAAGGATGCCGCCGGAATCGCCGGTCTCTATCACCGAGCGTTGGCCCTGTGCGTGATGCTGGTGGTGCCGACGGTCGTTTTCTTTTTCCTTTTCAAAAACGAGATCATTTGGCTGCTGTTCGAGCGGGGGCGGTTCGTGATCCAGTCGCGGCTTATCACCGAGCAGATTCTGTCATGGCTGCTGGTCGGTCTGTTCTTCAACGCGGCCTTTTTGATCCAGGTGAAAGTTATCTACGCCCTTAAGTCGTGGCGGTATTTTACAGTTGTCCGCATTCTGACGATGGCGCTTAAAGTGGCAATCGGTTTTTACTTCATCAAATCCAACTGGGCGCTGGCGCTTGGTGGCGGCACGGCGGCGCTGTTTGTCGTCTCGTTCATCCTGATGGAGGTGTACCTCGTGTTCGGCAAGGGGCTTTCGTATTCGGCCGAAGACCGCCGGCTGATGGGGAAAGCCACGCTGGCGGCCCTTGGGGCGGTGGCCGTTTTTCTGCTGGCTTACTATGCGACGGCGCAACTGGCCGCCTTACACCCCCTGGCGCCGGCGGTCGTTGTTGGAATCGTCGGCTTTGGCGCGCTGGTTCTGCTGGATCAGGCGTTGAACGTTTCCGGTATCAACCTGCGCAAGCACCTTCCCGGCCGTCGCGCCTGATCGCGCTTAGAATCCCCGCGTCAGGTTCCACCATATTTTTTTGGGTAACGTTCTCAGAGCGTTGAAACGCCCATTCAGATACTCCGTCCAGCGAGTATGATACTTTTCGAAAATATCCAGGCCGGTGATGGCGTGCATCACTTTCAACTGCTCGATATGCAGGCGGTGGTAGTGAATCGAGGCCGGGTTTTGCCCGCCATGCCCGATGTGATAAAGCGACCAGTGGCCGGTGTCGTATTTCGGCAACCACTCGACAATCGTTTCCAGGCCGTCGTCGAAAAGCCGGGCGGCCTCGTCGTCGTTTATCAGGCGCACCATATCATGAAGTCCCCACATGGCGAAGATGAACCCATTGAGCACGTGATGGGTCGGCACTGAGGGGTATTCTTCGTAGAATATGTGCCCGTCGGTGATACTTGCCACTCCCCCGTTTTCGAGCCTGACGCCGTACGGTTTGAGGGCCATGCGGGCACGATCCACGAATTCGAGACTGCCGGTCAGCCGGTGGGCGCGGGTAAGGCAGGAGATGCCCAGCCCCTGCATCAGCGCCGACGGCCAGGCCTCGGGCAGGCCGAATTTGGGTGTCGGCGGCAGGTTCAGCCAGAGACCGTTGTCCTGCTGGTTGGCGACCAGCCATCGGGCTATTTTGAGGAAAAACTTGTGGTCGGCATCGTCCTCTCCCCTGCGATACAGCTCCAGGTGGGCCAGCGAACATAGACAGCTCAAAATCGGGAAATGCCAGGCCTTGCCCTTTTGGGCATACATCGGGATACCTTCCGCATCGTGCGGTCCGGCATAATTGGCGCGGCCGGATTCATCGATGTAGTAGGCCATAAAATCGGCCGGGTCATAGTTGGCCGGGGTTTCCGCGTGGTAGTAGCTGGGCGAGCGCACCCCAAAGTATTGTACGAGGTTAAAGAACTTCTCTTTCAGTGCGGCCATGTTCAAGTCATCCCGTGTTTCCAGACCTGAAGGATACACCGAAGCGCGAGGTTAGACAAGCAAATAGGTTGAGGCGGTTGCGGCTGTCTGGTGAAAGGCGCCACCCCGGTCTTGACAAAGGGGGCTTGAACCGGTTTTGTTGGGTTAGTGGGAATCCCGTGTTTTTGACAATCGCGGCGGCGGCTTCGTCTGTTTATATAGAGGGATCATGGCGCCGGGGGATCGAATCGACTCGAGCACGCGGCGGGAGGATGTAATAACATGACCGGACATCGGATTCTGTACTTGTCTGCCAGACGCATAATGGCGCTCGGGCTGTTGTCGGCGCTGTCTCTTGCGGGCTTAGCCGAGGGGGCCGCCATTACGTCGAAGGCCGAAGCTGTAGAGGTAGCATCGCAATACACCGGCTTTGCGGAGGCAATGGCAGAAGGTCAGTTTTCACTCGACGACAATGTCAGCCTGGTCTCGCTGCAGGATAGCATAACGCCATTTCTGAGTCTGTTTACAGATGGCAGGGCTGTCTGGAAAGTTGACTTCAGGAGTGTCCAAATCGTAAATACCGGTAAACCTGAAAAGGATGTCGCACTTCAGCGGGATTTCGAGGTCTATATAGACTCAAGCACCGGCAACTTCGTAAAGGCTGTCTGTCATTATCGAGAGTTGAGTCCGGCGGAGCGCGTCAATGCGGTGACCCGCGAGACCGAAGTCGGCCTTCGGGGCAAAGAGCATGCCGTCCCGGATGAGCCCCCGGCTGTGACTCTGGCCATGTCGCTTCGGAAGGCTTCCGAAAGGCCATCCCTGGCCAAAGAGATCATCGCCAACTATACTCAGATGGCGTACAAGGGGCCACCGCGACCGGTGTGGGTCATCTCGCTGCTGGGATTTCCGGGGAGGACGATAGTTCCACCAGGGGGGCCACTTCCTCGTATTCTGCTGCCGGGCATAACGGCCTACTGGCACGAGGCCTACGAGCATAACCGTGTCCACCTGTTCGTGGATGCGGTATCGGGAGAGGAGCTGTTGGCCAACATGACTCCCCGTCTGCCGTTCTGGCGTGGGCACTGGAAGCGTCTCTCTATGGATGAGTACGAATATCCCGAGCAGCTTGACAAAAGGATCCATCGCGGCTCTCACGTAGCGACCCCCATCGCTACTGCTGAAGAGGCACTAGCCGCAGCGGTGGAATACACCGGCTTTGCGGATACGAGCGTGGAGGGGCGTGTATCTGTAGACCAGGATGTCGGCATCGTATCCCTGAAGGATAGCACAACACCCTTCCTCGGTCTTTTTACGGATAGCAGAGCTGTCTGGAAGATCGATTTCTACGGCGTTCGGTGGGCAGAAGCCACTCGCTGCTGGAGTTTTGAAAGAGAACTGGGGGATATCGAGGTATACCTGGACTCGGCTACGGGTAACTTCGTTAAAGCCGTTTGTCGCTATCGAGAACTTGACCCCTATGCCGACACGATACTGCCAGCCCGGGAAGCCGAGGAGCAACTCAGGCGGAGCGAGATATTTGAGGTTCCCGACACTCGTCCTACCGCACCTCTGATAAAGTCACTTCTAGGGTGTCGCTACGACGTGTCAACGACTAAGGAGGTCATGGCCCAATACGTCCAGATGACTCATCTTGCTTTTCCTCCCCGCCCTGTATGGGTGATGTGGTTGCGGGGTACTCCGCCCGTCGAATTCGGCCCCCCGTCGGACAGTCTGGCGAATCGACTCCCGATCTATCAACGCAACCGCATCCGCGATGTCATCGACGCGGTGAGCGGAAGGCTTCTCTTTACGTCTACCACGCCGGTCGTGGGGACTATTCCGCAGGATCTGGCATATCAATATACCATTGACGGGAGAAAGAGCACGCTACCCTACAGCACTACGGATTCCAGTGCTGCGAGACCAGCCCCCGTTACTTCTCCGGAAGAGGCGGTCGCGGCGGCGGTGAAGTTTACGGGTTTCAGCAGCGAGCTTCCGTCGATACCTTTCTCAGACGACGACATCAGACTGGTTACACTGATTGACAGCACGACTCCTTTCCTGGCGAAGTTTCGGGGTGGAGAAAGAGCCTGGTGTATTACATTTCGTGATGTTCGACTGGCGGAACCAAAGAAGGGGCAATCAGACA
>CBFCYQ010000136.1:0-7863 GCA_965602205.1 uncultured bacterium
AGGCTTCCTTGATCTTGGCCAGGTCCCGCAAGGTCAGCGGACATTCGTCGAGTTCGCCTGACTGGAAACGGTCGTTTATTATTCGCTGAATAAGATTATTTATGCGGGCCGGTTTGGGGTCTTCCAGCGTCCGGCTGGCGGCCTCGGCGGCATCGGCCAGCATGGCGATACCGGTTTCCCGAATTTGCGGCTTGGGGCCGGGATAGCGGAATTTGTCGATCGGCCCCCTGTTCCAGGGCCTTGTTGTAGAAATATGTCATCACCATGGTGCCGTGATGTTCTTCTATAAAGTTCAGAACGTCATTGGGAAGGTCCGCCTCTTCTCCGAGGAACCGGCCTTTCTTGACGTGAGAGGTCAGAATCAGCGACGACATGGACGGTGTCAGGGATTCGTGTTTCGATTTGAGGCTCAGCTGGTTTTCCACGAAATAGTCCGGTACCTCGATTTTTCCGATGTCGTGATAGTAACAGCCCACCCGTGCCAGCAAGTGATTGGCGCCGATTCCCTTGGCGGCGGCCTCGGCCAGCGTACCGACGACTATCGAATGGTGATACGTGCCGGGTGCCTCGATAGCCAGACGCTTTAGAAGCGGGTGGTTGAGGTCAGACAACTCCAGCAAGGTTATATCGGTCGTGATGCTGAAAACCGACTCAAAGAAGGGCAGGAAACCCATAGTCAGTAACACCGATAAAACGCCGGCGGCGATCCCGAACCCCGTGTCCGTCAGCAACTCCTCACTGGGCGTGACTTTGAGATTCTCGACCAGCAGAATGAAAATGGCGTAAGCCAGCGCAATAAACAGCATAATACGGAAGAAGTGCGATCGCCGGCGCACCTCGCGCGAGGCAAAACAAGCGGTGGCCCCCACCACCACCGTCATAAACGCCAGCGTAAAGTTGAACCGGTGCATCATCCCCAAAATCACGGCCAATACCAGCGTCGAGAGAATGCCGACCTCAGCATCGAACAGGATAGTCACCATAACCGGCAAAATGGCCACCAGGTAAAGATATATCGAGATGTCCCACGAGAAGATGGATCTCTCCAGATGTATAACGAATAACTGCAATGCAAAAACGAGAAGGAGGGCCAGCAGCTTGGGATTCGAATTGTACAACTCTCGACGAAAGTAGTACAAGAACAGGTACAGCGCCGCAAACGCCGCCAGCACGAGAATGATGCGGGCCAGAACCGGCATGAACGAAACCAGCCATCCGCGCTGCGCGGCCAGGGACCGCTCAATCTGCTTTTTTTCTTCGAGGATTCGCTGCTGGCGCCGGTCGACCTTGCTGAACGCGCGCACAATGGTGTCGCCGGGATTTACGATCTCGCTTATGATCGATATTGAGGCCAACTCTTCATCGAGCCGCCGATTGTATTCCCCCATGTTGACCCTGATATTGGGTTTGATCAGTGCCTGCCCCAGAGGATAGTAGTAATCGACGTCGATAGAATCGCTGGTTCGGAGACGGTTGAGCACGGTCAACAGCCGCCCGTTGGCGAGCGCCAGGTCAGATAGTTTGCTTTTGGAATATATGTTTTCTCGCTCGCCGCGTCGCAAAAGGACGTACTTGCTGCCCTTCTCCGGGATGGTATTCAAATCGCTCAACACACCGATCCCGTAAATTTCCTGCTCGAAAATCTGTCGCATACGGGTTCGCACTTCCGACAGATTCGCCAGGCGCAGCGACTGGGTAGCGACCGGCTCACTCAGCAGTGGATATTGCCTGGAGACGGCCAGGACCAGGTCTCTTTCCAACTCGGAGTTTCTCTCAAGAGTGTCCGTCGAGCCCTTAAGTGATTCGATCAACTCAAAAAAGTCGTCCAACTGCTCATAAACCCGACGGGCGGCCACCGAATCATAGTCGACAATATACGGGAGCGTGTTTCTGATTCTGTCGCGATCGGTCTCGAGTTCCGCTTCGGTCTTTCTTACGATAATCTGGAAGGGAGCAATGACGTCTTCCTGGGCTATATCGCCGCGCCGGAGCGTATCCAGGGGGTCGTACAACTCCTCGCCGGAATACAGTACGCCTATGAGAGCCGACACCAGAGCGAGCAGCAAAAAGTTCAGTGTCCGCGAATAGGTCGATGCGCGGACCGGCTGCCGGCTTTCACTGGTGACCTTGAGCAGCTTCTTGATGCCGCGCTTCAGTTTTAACAAAAGTGAAAACATATGGCGACGTTCCTGTTCGCCTTACCCCTTCCGCTTCGATTTCTCGTGCCTGCCGTAGGCCTTAATGATCTTCTGAACGAGGTGATGACGGATAACATCCTTCTCCGTCAGGTAGACAAACTCTATTCCCGGGATGTTCTTCAAAATAGTCTGCACCGTGACCAGTCCCGATGCATGGCGGGTGTCGAGATCGATCTGAGTGATATCGCCGGTGATCACGGCTTTGGATTTTTCGCCGATGCGCGTCAGCAGCATTTTCATCTGGGCAGTGGTGGTATTCTGGGCTTCATCCAGGACGACGAAGGCTTCGTTCAAGGTCCGGCCCCGCATGAAAGCCAGCGGCGCGATTTCGACTACTCCCAACTCCAGGAGCTTCTTGATCTTGTCCGGCTGCAGCATATCGTACAGGGCATCATAAACAGGGCGGAGGTAAGGGTCAACCTTGGCTCGGACATCACCGGGAAGAAAGCCCAGGGACTCGCCGGCCTCGACTGCCGGCCGCGTGAAGACAATACGGTTGACCCGCTTGGCCTTCAATTCCGCCACGGCCATGGCGACCGCCAGGTAAGTCTTGCCGGTACCGGCGGGACCAATAGAGAAGACAATGTCATTCTGATCGACCGCCTCGACATACCTGGTCTGCCCCACCGTCTTGGGTTTGATTTCCTTCTTGAGGGCGCTGGTCAACAGAGACTCAGTTGAGATGTAGGCGGCGGGGCCATACCCGTTTTCCTTAACCATGCCGATGGCGTAATTGAGGTACTGTTCGGTGATGTAGTCGCCGCTTCTAATGCGCGTCACCAGGTCACCCAGAAGCCGGATCACTTGATCGACGTCGACCGGGGCCCCCTCGACAAGGATACTGTCTCCCCGGGCCACGATCTTGCTGATGAAGCGTGTCTCGATGATCCTGAGAAACACGTCGTTCTGGCCGTAGAGAAGTCGCTGGTCAATGCCCTCTACGTTGAACGTACGGACTTTCTTTTCATCTATATCCGGACTCATACGCGGTCTATTCGGCCTTTGTTTCCTCTCTG
Source organism: uncultured bacterium (assembly GCA_965602205.1). Taxonomy (GTDB): domain Bacteria; phylum Zixibacteria; class MSB-5A5; order GN15; family FEB-12; genus DAOUUR01. The sequence continues at coordinate 3,215 of CBFCYQ010000136.1, forward strand.
ATAATAAGACCCAGTTCCTCGAGTTGGGTGGAATCAATAGGGGTCGGGGAACCATCCATAAGCGAAACGGCATTGGCCGTCTTGGGAAAGGCAATCACGTCACGGATGGAGTCTGTTCCCGTCAGCAGGGCAACCAGGCGATCCAATCCCAGCGCTATGCCGGCGTGCGGGGGCGCCCCGTACTCGAAGGCGCGCAGAAGAAAGCCAAACATGCGGTCGGCCCTCTCGCTGTCTATTCCCAGGATTTTTAGAATCTTCTTCTGGAGGTCCGGCCGGTTTATTCGCTGCCCTCCCGAACCGATTTCCCAACCGTTGATGACCAGATCATACTGCAGGGCCCTGGCCCGACGCCAGGGATGCCCCAGATTGGTCGGGTCCGCTGAACTGGTAAAGCCCTCATCAATCAAGGCAATATCTTCTTCGTGCGGGTGGGAGACGATGTTGTGCATAGCCTGGAAAGACGAGGTTTCTTCGTCATAATCGAAAAGCGGAAAATCGGTCACCCACAACAGTCGCCAGCGGTCTTTGTCTATCAGCCCATGTTCCTTGCCCAAATGCAAGCGCAGTTGACCGAGAATGGCCTCGGCTTTAAGAGCTTTGTCTGAGATTATGAAAAGGGCATCACCACTCGCGGCACCCGCTTTGGCGCAGAGCCTGTCCTTGAGGTCGTCGCCGATAAATTTCAGGATTGGCGATTTGTCGCCGGCCGCGGGTCTGAGAATGTATGCCAGCCCGCCCGCGCCAAAAGAGCGGGCTTTCTCCGTCAATTCGTCAATCTGCTTGCGGGAAAATCCCCCGGCGCCTTTAAGAACAATTCCCTTGACCACGCCGCCTGATTTAACATTTTCGGAAAACACCTTAAAGCCGCAGTCGCGGACCTCCTCGGTCAGATCGACAAGTTCCATATCAAAGCGCAGATCGGGCTTGTCGATTCCCCAGCGGTTCATGACCTCGTCAAAAGTGTAACGGGGGAACGGTGTTTCGATATCGACATTCAGAATAACCTTGAAGACGTGCGCCATCAATGCCTCATTCACGGCGAAGACATCATCCGGCACGACAAACGACATTTCCATATCAACCTGGGTGTGCTCAGGCTGCCGGTCGGCGCGCAGGTCTTCGTCTCGCAGGCAGCGGGCAATCTGGAAATACTTGTCGAAGCCGGCCACCATGAGTATCTGCTTGAAAAGCTGCGGTGACTGCGGCAAGGCATAGAATTTCCCCTTCTGGACACGGCTGGGAACCACATAGTCCCGGGCGCCCTCAGGGGTCGACCGGATCATCAACGGAGTCTCTATCTCCAGGAAGTCCCGGCCCGTCAAGAATTCGCGCACGGCAAAGCTCGTTTCGTGTCTTATCCTGATACTCTCCTGAAGCGGCCGGCGGCGCAGATCAAGATAGCGGAATTCCAGCCGCAACTGATCGTGGGCCTTGCATTCATCCTCTATTTCGAACGGCGGGGTCTTCGATTCGGATAATACGAAGAATCTTTCGGTCACGAGCTCGATTTCACCGGTCGGCATCTTCGGATTGACCGTTCCGTCCGGCCGTTCCCGGATAACTCCCTCGGCTGCCACTACAAACTCATGCCGGGCTCGGTTGGCCTCCGCCAGTACAGCCGGATCAATCGTCTGGGGGTCGATCATAATCTGAGTCAGCCCGTAGCGGTCGCGCAGATCAATAAAAAACAGCCCGCCCAGGTTACGATAACTGTTGACCCAACCATTAAGGCGTACCTTTTTACCGACATCGACAGCCCGCAGTTCGCCGCAGTTGTGAGTCCGTTTAAGCTCGGAGAATAAGGCCACAAGTCCTCTTTAACTTTATGTTATCTATCTATTTATCGGCACAAAAAACCGACCCGTAAGGGTCTATTTCCTGGACTGAAGTTACAGTATTGCCTATAGTATGTCAATAGGGCAGTAAATAACGGAAAATACAAATCGAATTCTATCTTGTTTCATTCGTTGGAATATAGTAGAGACGACTACGAGGAGACTGGGAAATCGACCTACGCCACTGCCGGCAGGCAACGGTGTCGATACCAGCAACCCTGCCCAAGGGGTGCTCCACCTGTTCCCGGGGGTCCAGGGGAATATCTGTAACCACCGAGGGAAAAGCCAGGTTGGAGCCGATTAATTCGAGGACCAGTAATTCTGCACCCAGTATCGGGCCAGGGCCTGGTCCACCATCCACATCCAATCCGGACGCGGTGGTGGGTTGATCCAATCGGGTTTGTAGTAACCGCCGTAACTCGCGACGTCACCGGCAACCGAGATGTAGAAATACTCTTCCTCGATACACCCCGACGGGCAGTCGCCCCAGGCATTGCGGAAGAAGTAGTGCCGTTGCGCCTCGCCTTGATGAACCAGTAACAGGGGCCAGTCGCAGCAATATCCGTTCACCGCGACGTATTTGACTTCAGGAATACCGGCATAGTAGTCCACTATGAGATTGGCGTTGGGCATGCCGTTGAAATGCAGTTCGACATTCTTGAAAGACTCGGCGGCACCGCCGCCCCAGAGGATCATCGTATCGAGATCGAACTGCTCGTTGAGGGCGTCCCAGTGATGGTATTCCCCTTCCTTAAACATTTGCCAACCGTCATCGGTGAATCCGACCACGATCGCAGCCACCTCGTGTGGGGGTCCGAAGCGAATATTCACGGCGTCAATTCGATTCGACCACTGCTCGCGGATGGTTTTGAGTTCCCTGTCAAGTTCTTTGGCCAGTGCCACGGGCGGGTACATCTCGCCGGCAAGCCACTGCGCCAGCAGCAACACCTCATGGCTGATCCCGACAGGTTGTACCTGCTGACCCTGAACCTCATATGGCAGTCTGGTAAATGTAGCTCCCTCGTCAAAACTGCCCGGCGCGGGGGACACCATAACACCACTGCCTGTCACGTCGGTTGACGTTGGGGGGCGGTCCTGGCCGCACCCGATAATCAACAGCAGGGAAGCAAGCGCAAGAAAAAACCTCAATGTACACATTGTGGACCTCTCGCATTAGATGATATATTAATCAATATAAGCGCCAGACTACAGTTGTCAAGCACCGCTGTTGCTCCCCCGTAATCCTGTTGACAAATGGCGGCCGAAAGCCTTATAATAGATCAAGACGTAACTGGTTGTTGTCGATAGATTTAATGTTATGAATATCTCGCGGTACTTTACAGAAGAGCGCATTAAGCTGGAGATGACTACTGTCATCGAGCCGCACGAGGAGGGCACCTCTTTCGAGAAGTGGCGACAGCACGGCAAGGAGCTTATTATAAGGGAATTGGTGGCTCTTCTGGAAAATGGCAACCGCATCGGCAACGTCAAAAAGCTCTATACCGACTTTGTCAACCGCGAGCGCAAAGCGACCACCGGCATCGGCCATGGCGTGGCTGTGCCGCATATACGCTCGCTTCAGGCCAAGGAGTTCATGATTGCCTTCGCCCGTTCCACCCCCGGTTACGATTTCGGGTCGCTTGACCAGGAACCGACCCACTTGTTTTTTGTCATGGCGGCGCCCCCCTATGATGACGCCCTGTACCTGAGAGCCTTCAAATCGCTGGCCGAGATTCTCCAGTACGACTCCTTTCGCAAGGAGTTAATGTCGCTGACCAGCCCCGGCGAGGTCATCCGCGCTATACGTTCAATGGAATAACGCTCACCGCCCGGTATCGGCGGTTTTCTTCTCTTTCAACGTTGCGTGACGGTCCGGCCCACGCCCCCTTGCTAAAACCGACAGCGCCGTGGACATAACAAAAACGGCGGGACGCCGTGTCCCGCCGCTGTATGCGAAAATAACTGTCGTCCGTACTAAGGGCACGGGGGGGGCGCGGGCCCCTGGGGTATGCCGAAAAGGTAGGTGATTAGATACGTGACATCGGAGATGTTCACCTTTTCTTCCCCGTCACCGTTGACATTGCCTTCCTCCCAGCAGATCGGTTCAGGACCCGACGGCACGCCGAAGAGAAATGTAATCAGGAACGAGACGTCGGAAATATTCGCCTTGTCGTCCGGGTCATCATTGGCATTGCCCCGGTTCCCGATACAGCAGCCCGATTCCACGACCTTGAAATTGAAGGCCGATGACGACCAGGTTTCGGCCGACGCCAGGTCTGTAGCCATGACTTTCCAGTAATAGGTTTCCCCCATCACCAGCGCGTATGTCAGGGTCCGGAAGGTGTCGGCCAGGCCCGCCGTTTCAACGTAGTAGCTGAACGCCGGGTCATCCGAGGTCCACAGGGTATAGGTGGCCGAATCGCCGGGATCATTATCAGTGGCGCGGTGCCAGGTCAGGCGGGGATGGATGTCGAAGGCAAAGGACCCGTTGCCGGGAGAAATCAGGTCGAATGTGTTCGGTGGCTGATTGGCAGCATTGACATAAAACGAAACGACCTCGGTGTACGATGAGTGTTCGAAACCATCGAAGCTGCGTCCACGCCAGAAATAGTGCTGATCTTCGCCCAGCGCCACGTCGACGGTCCAGGTCACGGGAGTCGCATACGGCACCCCGTCGGCGGAGGCAACCAGGCTGGTCAATCCCTCATCCGAGTAAACCTCGAACTCGTAAGTGAGAACATCATCATCGGGGTCGCTGCCGATACTCATGACCAGTGCCGGAGTAACGGTCGTCACCTGCTGATCATCTTTGGG
>CBFCYQ010000137.1:0-7721 GCA_965602205.1 uncultured bacterium
CGAGTTGGTATCGCAGGTCGGCGAACCGGTCAGGTTGGCCGTCCACACCAGCGCTATTTTACCGGTGACTTCTGAGCAGGCGATATCATGGGAAAGAGTATAGACGGTGTCTATGCAGTATGGCGGGAAATCCCACTCGCCATCGCCGTTAACACCTACCAGGCGGAAATAGTAAAGCCCGGCCGGCTCACCCCCCCAGCTACTGGTCGCCTGGCCGATCACGTGCAGTACTGTGTCGGGAGTGGTTTCCTGGTAGCGGAATTTGGGCCACAGTACTTCCTGTCCGGCCGGTCCGCCCCATTCCATGACCGAGTCCGGCACGCGCGTGAGGAAGAAGCCGAAGAACTGGGCAAACTCGTCGTAGTCCCAGTAGAACTGCGGGGCAAAGGTGCCCACCGGCTTCTCGTGACCGCCGACCAAGGCGCGGTTGTCACCGGTCGCCATAACACCGCCATAACCGGCCCAGGTCAGGTTGACCGGGACGGCGGCTCCCAGTACGCCGGCGGTGGCGTTGTAGAAGTCGTACTGCATGACGCGGGTGCCGGCGTTGTTCTCCGGCAGGCGCATCCATGTCATGTGGACAGCGACGTCATCGTCCTCACCGATATCGATCATCCGGCCCATACTGCCCACGTGTTGCTGGTCATACCAGGTATTGCCGATAACAACACCTGGCGAGGGATATGCAGAGACATTGTCGGCCGCCGTTATCCCCAGCGGGATTTTCGACTCGCCGGTGCCCGGTGGGAACTGGCGGTGTTCGTCGGGGTAGGGCAAAGTATAATCCATCACCTGGTAGACACGCGGATTGACCACGCGCCTCTCTACCGGCGCTTTCGCAGCGGAGACGGTCATGGCCGCAACAGCAACCAGCACCGTCGCCGAAATCATAATCCGTCGCATTTCAAACCTCCGTATCGCCATCACGGCATATCTCTCCCATGTCTAGAGATGCCCGCGTGTATTTTGTGTATGTCGCCGGAAGAGCCGGCGGACGGGCCGCATATTGATAAAACGTGCGCATAGCGCCATAAGAGTGTGTTCCAGCAGGCTACAAGGCTCAATGATCGCAAGTATCGTTTGACCACAAAAAGACTCAGAACACAAGACATTTCAGGTCCGCTCTGAAGTGAAGCTCGTCAGGGTGAATATCCCGTATAATCAAAATAGCCCACAGGCGCTTTCCGAGCAATGACTTTCTTATCCATAATAGACTAAATTAGTAGTGATTCGCCTCCGACCGGGCCGGTTCAGTAACGCTTTGCCGTGGAATATCTTAATTGACAACGGCACAGTTCCTCGGGATATTGACGGCGATGAAATTCGTCGACTATGTGGAAATCGCGGTTACGGCCGGAAACGGCGGGCACGGCTGTGTGGCCTTTCATACCGAGAAGTATGTCCCCAAAGGCGGGCCTGACGGTGGCGACGGCGGCAAGGGCGGAGACATTGTGGCCGTAGCCGATCCCAACCTGACTACCCTTCTCGATTATCGATACAGGAGCAAGTACAAAGCTCAAAACGGCCAACCCGGCAGTGGGAATCTCAAGACCGGCAAGTCGGGCGAGGCCACCCGGTTGCGCCTGCCGGTGGGGACGATCGTGACCGATCTGGAGACGGGACAATCGGTCGTTGACCTTGACAACGAGCAGGCTGAGTTTATTCTGGCCAAAGGCGGCCGCGGCGGCCACGGCAACGCTCACTTTAAATCGCCCACCAACCAGGCTCCCCGCACCGCCCAGGACGGACGGCCGGGCGAACACAAAAAACTGTCCCTGGAATTAAAGCTCCTGGCCGACGTCGGACTGGTGGGTCAGCCGAACGCCGGCAAGTCGACCATCCTGGCGGCTATATCCGCCGCCCGACCCAAAATCGCCGATTACCCGTTCACCACCCTGTCCCCCGTGCTGGGCATAGTCCGGCTGCGTGAGTTCAAATCGTGCGTGATGGCCGATATTCCGGGTCTCATCGAAGGCGCCGCCGAGGGCAAGGGACTGGGCCACCAGTTCCTCAAGCATATCCAGCGGACGGGACTCCTGGTCTATGTCATCGATATCAATGATGAAGACATAGAAGAAACCTTGCGTGTGTTAAAAGAGGAACTGGACCGTTTCGATCCCGGGCTTTCCGGAAGACGCTCGCAGGTGGTTATCACCAAGATTGACACCGTCACCGAAAGTGATTTAAAAGCTATTTCCAAAAAACTTCCCGACGACTATATTTATATTTCGGCCGTAGCCCGAATGGGGACGGAAAAATTCATTCTGGAGATTGAGAGGACACTTGACCGGCAGCGAGCTTAAAGACCGACTGGTCGACACCATCGCCCTGCTCAGCATTCCCGGGGTGGGCCGGGGACGATTCCACAGGCTCGTCACCGCCTTTGGATCGCCCGCGCGCGTCCTGTCGGCCTCCCTCAATGATCTGGAGGTAATCAACGGCATATCCCGGACCATCGCCGGTCAGATAAAAGAGGGCTATGACGGGCAAAAGGCCCGCCAAACAGCCGCCCGCATCATACAGTTGGGCTGGGCGGTGCTCTTCCCGGACCACTCCGAGTACCCCCAATCGCTTCTGACGATATCCGACTATCCCCCGCTTCTGTTCCGGTTGGGCGAGCCGTTCAGAAGCGAGGACAAATCCATCGCCATCGTCGGCACCCGCAACTGCACCGAAAAGGGACGGCTGTTCACCCTGGATCTGGCCCGCAGTCTGGCCCGGGAGGGTATAATCGTTGTCTCGGGAATGGCCGAGGGCATCGACTCGGCGGCCCATGCCGGGGCCCTCGAAGAGCGCGGCAGGACAACTGCCGTGTGGGGCAATTCCCTGGATATAGTCTACCCGCCGGCGAATAAAGGTCTCGCCGCCAAAATCATGGCGAGTGGGGCCGTCTACTCGGAGTACCTGCCCGGAACCAATCCCGACCGGTCCACCTTTCCCGACCGCAACCGGCTCATCTCCGGCCTGGCCGACGGCGTGGTGGTGATCGAAGCCGGGCGGAAATCGGGGGCATTGATTACGGCTCATCACGCTCTCGAGCAAGGACGTGAACTTTTTGCCGTGCCCGGCCCTCCCCAAGCCCGCATGAGCGAGGGAACCAATGGCCTGATTAAGAAAGGGGCCAGGCTGACAACCGGCCTTGATGACATCTTTGAAGAATTGCCGCGACTCAAAGGAGAAGTGATGGCAAAGAAATTCCGCCAGATGCCCGATATGACGGAAACGGAAAGGAACATTGTCTCTTTGTTTTCCGACGGCTCCCTGCAGATCGATCAGATCGCGCGGGATGTACAAATCCCCGTTCCGGAACTAATGGGATTCCTGCTGGCTCTCGAGATGAAAGGCGTGATTCGGGAACTCTCCGGCAAACGCTTCGCCCTGTGTGAAACACTTGTATGATCAAAAAAACAGCTCGTATTGTCAATAAACTGGGTCTTCACGCCCGACCGTCAGCCATGCTCGTAACGACGGCATCACACTACGAATCCGAAGTTTACCTGACCAAAGACAGCCTGAGGGTCAACGGTAAGTCTATCATGGGCGTAATGATGCTCGCGGCCGAGCGGGGAACCGAGATCATCGTGGAAGTCAATGGTCCCGACGAAGAGGCGGCTCTGACGGAGATAGTTAAAGTTATCGAGTCCGGCTTCGGTGAAGACGTCTGATATTCCACTTGCCTTTCGCCCGTTGCATCCTTTATTTTAATGATTCCCGCGTCTTGCGCACGGGGATAGTGTAATTGGTTTTGCGGCTTTATGTTAAGAAAAAGACAGGTCATTCAGGGGACACCCATTTCGGGCGGCATAGTCCTGGGCCACGCCCGGGTCATCCTTCCGGGAAACATTGAGATCCCGGAAATAGCTGTCCCGGCTTATCGGCTTCGGGATGAAGCCGCGGCTCTCGACCGGGCTATTGAAGAGACGATTGTTGAACTGAAGGCTCTGCGCGAATCGGCCGGAAAAAAAGTGGGCGGACCGGTGGCGCGGATTTTCGATGCCCAGTTGATGATTGCCGGAGATTATGAGTTTCTTAAAACCGTAAAGAGCGAGATCGAAGCCCGCCGCCGCAATGCCGGATTTGTTTACAACTCCCTGGTGATCAACACCACGACGCCGCTGAAGAGTTCCGATGACCCGTACATGCGGCAGATGGCCAAGGACATCGAAGCCGTTGCCAAAAAAGTCCTCTCGCACCTGTCTGGATACAGCAAACGTGACCACAAGTTCGCTCCCAACACGATCCTGGTCGGTAAGTTCTTTTCTCCGGGCGATGTCCTCAGTTATCGACAACGGAAAGCTATCGGTTTCCTCGTTTCCGAAGGGGGCACCAACTCTCACATGGCCTTGATTGCCCGCGGACTGCTGTTGCCGATGGCGGTTGTTCGGCACGGATGGAATATGGTCCCCGACCACAGCCGGATCATTCTCGACGGTTCCACCGGCACCGTCATTGTCAATCCGACCGATGAGGATTGGCAGGAGTATCAAAAAAGAAGGAAACGCCACGGACCGGCGCTGATTAAGCGCATCAAGAAGCTGCCAAACATTCCGCCGATGACCAGGGATGGCAAGGAAATCGGAGTGGGCGCCAACCTCGCCCTGCCGGGGCCGGCTGATGATATCCTATCGGAGCAGAAAATACCGGTCGGCTTGTACCGCACGGAATTTCTCTACCTGGCTCACGGCGCGTTTCCCGACGAAGAAGCGCAGTATGGATACTATCAGCAGATTGCCGACAAGTTCACCGGTACTTCGGTTATCATAAGGACGTTCGATCTCGGTTACGACAAACTCTCAACCGAATCGGTGTGGATGAGCGAGGACAATCCGGCACTGGGCTGGCGCGGCATTCGCCCCATGCTGGACATGATCCCGGTGTTCAAAACCCAGATACGGGCCATATTACGGGCATCGACACGTAAGAACATCAAGATCATGCTCCCCATGATAACGGAGTTGGGCGAACTCGAGAAAGCCAAAAAGCTGATAGCGCAGGTGAAGTTCCGGCTGCGTAAGGACGAACTCCCGTTCGACCCCGATATCAAGATAGGCATTATGGTGGAGGTGCCCTCGGCGGCCATGACCGCCGACGTGCTGGCCCGCAAGGTTGATTTCATTTCGATCGGGACCAACGACCTGACGCAATACACGCTGGCCGTTGACCGCATGAACAGCCGCGTGGCCCATCTGTACAGCGCCTTCCACCCCGCGGTCCTGAATTTAATCAAGATGACCGTCGAGGCCTGCAAGAAACATGATATCCCGGTGTCCATCTGCGGCGAAGTAGCCGGCGACCTGCTGGCCCTGCCACTGTTTGTGGGCATGGAACTGGATATGCTTTCTATGAACCCGAACCGGATTTTCGATTTCTGCCGGGCCGTACGAAAAATCGACTCCAGACTGGTTCGGCATATGGTTGCATCGGTCATGGCAAGCGGTTCGCTGAGTGAAACGATGCAAAAGCTCGAAAACTTCCGAACTGCCATGGCGCAACGAAAACGCTAAAAATAAAAGGAGATAAATTGTCTATCTTAGATGACGTGGAAAAAATCAGGGCGATCGATCCCGGTAACATGTACAACAGCATTTTTGACCTGCCCGAACAGATGGCCGAGGCTCTCCAGAATGCCCACAAGTGGCAGTTCGATGCCGGTGATTTCAGCGATGTCAAGAATATCGTGATCATCGGCATGGGCGGCTCCGCCATCGGCGGCGAACTGGTCCGCTCCTACCTGTCGTCAAGCCTGCTCACGCCGATCCAAATCTGCCGGCACTACCAGTTGCCGGAATACGTCGACGATGAGACCCTGGTGATTGCCTCTTCCTATAGCGGAAATACCGAAGAAACCCTGGCGGCCGTCAACGATGCCCTCAACCGAAAGTCGATGATTGCGGCTATCAGCACCGGCGGCCTGCTCAACGATGTCGCCAAGCTCAACGACATCCCGCTCGCCCTGCTTCCGCCGGGTTTGCAGCCCCGGGCCGCTCTGGGCTATTCGATCGTGCCGATTCTAGTCTTCCTTGAGCGAATAAACCTAATCTCAAATGTAACGGATGATATCAGCGCCGCCGTCGCCCGGCTGCAGGAGTTTCGCGAAAACTATATCGAGGACCTCCCGACGAAGGTCAACCTGGCCAAGCAGCTGGCCGAGAAACTGCATGGCAGAATTCCCATCATCTATACCGGTCCCACTCTTACCGACGCCGTCGGCCTGAGGTGGAAGGGACAGATATGCGAGAACAGCAAGACGCTGGCCTTCGCCAACCAGTTCGCCGAGTTCAATCACAATGAGCTGGTCGGATGGTCTGACCCTGTCAAGGCGCACGCGGAGCACCTTGTTGTTGTCATCCTGCGCGATGTCGATGATCATCCGCAAATCAGGAAACGCATGAACCTTGTCAAAGATATTATCGAAAACCAGGAGGTGCCGGTAATCGAGGTGCATTCGAAGGGGGAACATCCTCTTCAGCGCATGTTCAATCTGATCCAGCTGGGTGACTTTACGTCTTACTACCTGGCCACCTTGAACGAGGTCGACCCGACACCCGTTAAGGTTATTGAATTCCTGAAGAAGATGCTGGCCGAGAAAAAAATGGTCGTTTGATATTGGGTTAATGATCACCCGAGATGCCAATGTCGAAGAACTGGTGAAGGCCTACCCGGGTGTGGTAGGCCTTCTTATTCAGGAGGGTCTTCCCTGCGTCATATGCGGCGAACCGTTTTGGGGTTCCCTGGAAGACCTGGCCTTACAGAAAGGATGGGACGACGACCGGATCGATAAACTGGTCGACCGGCTAAAAGCCCATTACCGTTAGCCCGGTTTACAATCGTCGGCGGCGGCGCCAATACCGGAATACTATCTCCACCCGCGGGATCGATACTCTGCCGGCAGCCGCCGGCCCGAATCCTACGGACAAACAGGAGAACGACCGGTGACTCAACAGAATGCTTTTCATAATTATTGCCCGCCGATTGCTCTCGCCGCTTACTACCTGGTTATTGCTCTCTTCGGGCTGGCCGTGCTGATTCCGGACTATCGCCTCTGGGGAATCAAGCCCTGGGTATATTTCCCTCCCCTTGTCCCGGCGGTGTGTTTTGTCATCGGCATCGTCCTGCCTCTGCTGCTACTCAGACTCGGCTGGCGCGGGCACGACCGGCCGGGGTCTCCGAGTGCCGCCGGCTTTAGCACCGCCTACTTACCGGCGAGTCTGTTGATAACCGTTGCGATTGGGCTTGCGTTCTACTTCCTGCGGTCACAGATGCACTTTCTGGGTGACGGTTACCAGATTCTGGCCGACATGGCCGGGGAGCGCCCTTTCCTGAAAGCTACCGAACGAGGTGAAATCCTCGCGCACCTGTGGCTGAAGGGGGTCGTCGGCGCCGACGGCGAGCGGGCCGCTTTGTTAAGTTACCAATGGATTTCCATAGGCGCCGGTCTGTGTTACCTGGTCACGCTGCTGCTTTTCGCACGAGCCATATTTGACCGGTTGATCGACCGCCTGTTATTCTTTCTCGGTCTTGCTTCGGCGGGGCACGTGATGTTGTTTTTCGGGTACGTTGAGAACTACTCGTTGTTTGTCCTTGCCGTGACGCTCTACACTCTCGCGGGACTGCAGATAGCCCGGGGCAAGTGGCGTCGATGGCTTCTGGTTCCTTTCCTTCTGTTGCCGATATTCTTTCATGTCCTCGGTGTTACTCTCGTTCCCAGTGCCGTGTACCTG
>CBFCYQ010000138.1:0-7696 GCA_965602205.1 uncultured bacterium
TGCCTCCGATCACAATACCCATCAACACGATGATGATCGGTTCGATGATGGAGGTCAACGCCGACACGGCCTCATCCACTTCTTCGTCGTAGAAGTCGGAGATTTTGTTAAGCATATCGTCGAGCCCGCCGGTCTTTTCACCAACCGCGATCATCTGAGTCACCATCGGCGGGAAGACACCCGATTCCTTCAGCGGAGCCGTGATAGTGTCACCTTCAGCAATCGAGACCACTGATTTGTTGATGGCGTTGGCAATGACCAGATTGCCGGCCGTTTTACCGGTTATTTCGAGGGCTTCCAGAATCGAGACACCCGAAGACAGCAATGTACCCAGGGTCCGGGTAAAACGGGCGATAGACGATCTGCGCACCAGGTTTCCGAACACGGGGCTACCCAGAAGGATCTTGTCGAACAGCAGGGCACCGGCGGGGGTGCGCTTCCACCAAATGAAAAGTCCCGCCAAACCCAGAGAGCCGAAAAACAGGTAAAGGATATTTGCTTTCAGGAAGTTCGATATGCCCAGGACAACTTGAGTCGGGGCGGGCAATTCAGCGTTCAGGCCGCCGAACATTTTCGCAAAGACCGGCACGATGAACGCCAGCATACCGATGGTGACGGCAGCGGCAACAAACATTATCACCGAAGGGTAGACCATGGCGCCTTTCACCTTGCGCACCAGCTGGTCGGCTTTTTCCCGGTACTGCGCCAGTCGAACCAGGATGGCATCAAGGGCACCGCCGATTTCGCCAGCCTCGACCATGTTGGTGTAAAGCTGGTCAAAGATTTTCGGGTGGCGTGCCAGTGATTCACTGAGGGTCGCCCCTCCCTGGACACCTTCTTTGACCTGATTTACAATCTTGGCCAACTCCTTGTTTTCCATCTGAGAAGAGAGAATGTCAAGGCATTGGACCATAGGCAGACCGGCGCCAATCATGGTCGCAAACTGACGGGTAAACCGCGAGATCTCGATTTTCTTGATACCGGTACCGATCCTAATCTGGATGTCGGGTGCTTTCTTGGATATAGAAGTCACCAGGATGCGATTCTGCCTCAGAACCCGCTCAAGGTCGGCCTTGCTCTTGGCTTTGAGCGACCCCTGCACGGCCGCACCGGCCAGGGTTTTCCCTTTATATTCAAAAACTGGCATTACGACAATCCTTTCCTATCACGTCTATCGTGTAAAAGCCGGCGTTTTCTCGCGCGACAGCATCTCACCCAGTTCCTGCGTATTGCCACTGTAGTTCATGGCATCATTTAAGGTGATTTTGCCTCCCAGGTGCAACTCCGCCAGCGACTGGTTCATGGTCTTCATACCGTATTTTTGACCCGATTGAATCATCGAGTATATTTGGTGGATCTTGTCATCGCGAATCAAGGCGCGGATTGCCGGTGTAACGATCAGAATCTCCAGACTAACCACCCGGCCGCCGCCGACTTTGGGAATCAGGGTCTGCGACACAATGGCCTGGAGCGTAAACGAGAGCGTTACTCGGATTTGCTCCTGCTGGTTCGTCGGGAAAGAGTCGACGATTCGGTTAATCGATTCAGCTGCCGAGTTGGTGTGGAGAGTGGCGAAAGCCAGGTGACCCGTCTCCGATATCTGGAGGGCTGATTCAATCGTCTCCAGATCGCGCATCTCGCCCACCAGAACAACATCGGGGTCTTCGCGGAGGGCGTATTTCAGAGCCGATGCAAAGGAATTCGTGTCCGAATAGACTTCCCGCTGATTGATCAGCGCCGTCTGGTGCCGATGGAGATATTCAATGGGGTCTTCGACGGTGATGATATGCACCGGCCGCTCCTTGTTGATCTTGTCGATGATGGCCGCCAATGAGGTGGACTTACCGGAACCGGTCGGGCCAGTCACCAGGACCAGTCCCCGGGGCATTTTTGCAAAATCGGCTATGACCTTGGGGAGCCCCAACTCTTCGAAGGACTTGATCTCGTACGGAATCTGCCGAAGAACCACCGCCATGTTACCCCGCTGCATGAACAGGTTACAGCGGAAACGGCTCATGGATTCAATGCCGAAAGAAAAATCCAATTCAGAGTTCTGCTCAAATTTGAGTTTTTGTTTTTCATTCAACATCGAATATGAAAGCTTTTTCGTCTGATCAGCGCTTAGCAGGTCGTAGTTGAGACGCTGCAGTTTCCCGTCGACACGTACGACGGGAGGTGAGCCAACGGTTAAGTGCAGATCCGAGGCCCCCATCTTGACCATTTCTTCCAGAAGCTCACGCAGATTGATCATACAATTCTCCAAATCCTGTAAGTCCAACCGCCGATTTACGGCTTTTTAAGTATATCGGTAAACAGGACGTAATCTTGAGACAGAAATAAGCCGTTTTGACTTATAACTCATTGAATGACAAGGTATTTTCCGGGGAATTAACTATCGCTGCTGGTAGTGGCGAATACTTCGTCGATGTCGATAAGACCATTTTTCATCTTCTCGACAGCGGCCATGCGCAGGCTGTACATACCCTCGGCAAGAGCCACATCCCTGATCTCGACATCGGTGGCTCGGGCCAGAATCAACTGTTCGATTTTCGATGAAATGGGCATGACCTCATATATGCCCGTCCGACCGGCTTTGCCGGTTCCATTGCAGTCGCCACAGCCCTTGCCCTTGTAGGCCCTGATATTTCTGAGAGAATCCGCGGACACATGAAGGCTTTCAACCTGTTCCTCGGTCAGGTTGATTTCTTCTTTGCAGCTCTGACATATCTTTCGAGTCATGCGCTGGGCCATGATGAGGCGTGTCGCCGAAGACACCAGGTAGTGCGGGACGCCCATGTCAATCAGACGATTGACGGAAGACGGTGCGTCGTTGGTGTGCAGGGTCGAAAACACCAGGTGACCGGTGAGCGCCGCGCGAATGGCGATTTCGGCGGTTTCGCCGTCCCGGATCTCACCGACCATGACAATGTCCGGGTCCTGTCGCAAAAACGAGCGCAAGGAGGCAGCGAAGGTAAGGCCTATCTCGGATTTTACGGCCACCTGATTGATGCCCTCGAAGTTAAACTCGACCGGGTCCTCGGCCGTCATGATGTTGACGTCGACCGTGTTGATCTGCTTGAGCGCCGAGTACAGGGTCGTCGTTTTACCCGAGCCGGTCGGGCCGGTTACAAGAATTATCCCGAAGGGAGCGTGAATCGTCTTTTCGAATTTTCCCAGGTCCTCCTGGCGAAAACCGAGTTTGGTCATGTCGACCATCAGCGCCATGGGGTCCAGAATTCGCATGACGATCTTTTCACCGAAGATGGTCGGCAGCACCGAGACACGCAGGTCGACGGTTCGTCCGGCGGTTTTTACTTTGATGCGGCCGTCCTGCGGCAGACGCCGTTCCGAGATGTCCAGCTCCGCCATGATCTTGATGCGCGATATTATCGCCGCCCGGTACTTGAACGGCAGGGGCGCCATCTCCTGCAGGTCGCCGTCGACACGGTAGCGGACACGGATACGTTTTTCGTACATCTCTATGTGGATATCCGACGCTCCCATCCTGATGGCATCGCTGATAATGGAATCCACCAGCTTGACCAGAGGCTTGTCCTGAATCGCCGAAAGAAGGTCGGATTCGGTGGGACCTTCTTCCATCTCGACCAGTTCCAGGTCGCTGTCGCTCTCCATCCCCTTGACAATTGCGGAAAGCCCGCCGGAGTCGGCGTAGTGAGCATCGATCGCCTTCTCAATGGCAGCCTCCGGCGAGATAACCGGTTGCACCGTGCAGCCGGTTATGAACTTGATGGCATCGAGGACGTAGATGTTGTTCGGATCACCGATGGCCACCAGCAGGGTTTTGTTGAGTTTGGAAACGGCGATAACCTTGAACTTGCGGGCGATGTCGAGAGGGATAAGTTTAACGACCTCGGGGTTGAGCTCCACGTCACCCAGCCGCAAGGCTCCGATTTTCAGATGTTTGCCGATGAAGGTAGCCAGTTCGTCTTCAGATTCGACCGCCCCCACCTTGACCAGGGCTGATTCAAACTTCTCTTTCTTGTCTTTAACAAGAGCCAGCGCCTTTTCAGCCTGATCTTGAGTGACTTTACCGGCTTTTACGAGTATTTCACATAATTCGGACGACATCGAGACTCATTCCAGCATTCTTTGTTTATCCATGGCTAATCGCTCACGTCTGCTTCCAACCCCCCATATGCCTGCTAATCCTGGAAAATGTCGTCCAGTTTATCCTGGGCCATATCGGCGAAATCGTTGGAAATGCCGGCCTGGCCTCCCGCCTGTGAATTCTGCTTAATCTTTTCGAATATCTTGGCAAGTTCAATGGCCGTCTCCTTGGCATAGAGACGCACCATGCCTATGGTCGTACGGTCATCGAAGATGACCACCAGAATAGAACGATCCCCCACTAGCGACATATGGATGTGATCCTTCTTGCCCTGATGAAAGAGCACCGAAAATTCCGGCTCGCCCACCAGACGGGCTATTTCTTTAGTCGATGCAAAGGATCCGGCCAGCAACGCCGCCAGCGCGGTAGTATCCAGCGAATGCGTGAACCCCTGGCGCGTGATGAGATGGCCGTCTTTGTCCACCAGCAAGGCACATTTCGCCTCACACCCCTTCAGCATCTTGGATATCAGAGACTCAATCTGGTTTATCTCTTCCTCGTAAATGATAAGACTATCATCAGACATGTGTCAGCCTCCTCGCTGGCTATTTTACTCCGAATAGACGTTTAAAAAATCCCCGCTTTTTATGCTCACCCCGACGCTTGATTGAGGGAGCCATTACAGGTGTTGACAGACCATTCTCATCATCCTCGGCTTCCGCGCCGCCGCCGCTGACAACCTTTCTCTCCAGGCTGCCGTCCTGCGTCGACTCCTCCTGAACCGGGGTAAAAGTCGAAGGTCTCATTTTTTTATCTTTAATGGCGATCTTCTGACTCTGGCTTCCCGGATAGGGCCGGTACTGCGAAGTTGGTGACGCGTCGGGCGGTTTGGTCAGGGTGGCGGTGGACGTTCCCGCGGAGGTGACCGGGGGCGCACTTTCGGCCGGGGAATCGGCCCGGACGGATTCGCGGCTTACCGGCGCCGGTTCGGGCGATTCCTTTTGGCTCGATGAAGAGGCCGTGGCGGCAGCCTGGCCCTCGGATGGCGCCGGCTCAGCCGGGCGCTCACCTGCCGGTGGCTCGCCATCCCCCAGCGGCTGCGTCCGCCTGGGGCCGCTGCTCTGTTTGGCTTTGTCCAGCACCAGTTTAATAATTCTTTTTAACGTATCAAAAACGCCGTTGCCCAGAGTCGCCGACCCCTCGAAATGAGGCACCTTCCGCGGATTCAGTTTGGCATTCATCTCCTCCACCGACATCACGCCGGGAAGGTCGCGCTTGTTATACTGAATCACCAGCGGCAGTTCGTTCAAATCGTAACCGTACTCGCGCAGGTTATCCTCAAGGTTCAGAAGGGAATCGATGTTCTCATCCATTTTATCCGGCTGACTGTCGGCTACGAACACCACCCCGTCGACACCGCGCAAGACCAGCTTTCGGGTGGCATTATAGTATACCTGCCCGGGAACCGTATACAGCTGGAATTTGGCGGCAAAGCCATTGATGGTCCCGATGTTGATCGGCAGGAAATCAAAATAGAGAGTCCGATCAGCTTCCGTGGCGAGGCTTATCATGTTGCCGCGAGTGTTACCGGGAACCTTCTCGTGGACATATTGGAGATTGGTGGTCTTGCCGGACAAACCGGGGCCGTAATATACGATCTTACAGCAGACTTCTCGTGACGAATAATTGATAGATACCATAGCTTACTTTTCGCTCATCCGTTTCTGATTAACTTGCCACTCGCAACTTGCTGATCGCGTTCTTGATTTCCAGTCGGATCAGCCCGATGTTAACGTCTTTGGCGGTTGTAACCACCAGTATCCCCAGCCCGGCGTCGGTAAAAAACAGTTTCCCCTGCTCAGCTTCGATCGTAACCTGCTTAAGTGAACTGGTGTCCAGACGGTCCAGTGACTTCTGAATGTTGGCCTGAATCGATGCCGCCAGGGCCCCGATGGTCTCCACTTCATAGGTGGCTTCCAGATCGGCGGCAATGACAATGCCGTCGTTCCCGACCACCATCGAGCCGGTTATACCCGAGGTTTTGTTCAGTTCATTCAGTACTTGGTACATATGACCTCTCCGCATTCGCGAACAGTTTTTCACTGTATCGCTCTGCCATGTATTTTCTTATTATTTCCAGAGCCTGGTTAATTCGTATATTCAGCACATCATCGGCCTGACGTTCGGCTACGACCATCAGGCTCACTCTCTCTTCGCTGGCAACAACCACTCTCTTGTCCCTTACGGACACGTCTATTTTCTCCGGAGCACCCCATTGCGCGCGGTCAAGAACGTCCCGGGTCTGCTTCGTGAAAACCAGCGCCAGCGGTGCCAAGTCCTCTGCCACCGTGCCACCCCTGGAAAACTGCGACAGCAGCAAACCCTCGGCATCCACCACCGCCGCCAGTTGCACTGAACCATGCTCGCCGATATAACGCGTGGCCCGCTCGAAACCGTTGGTGTCCGCCAACGGCGCGTCGACGGCTTGCGAAGGTTCCGAGCTTCTGTCCGGTACCTGCCTGATGCTGGATTTGTCGATAACATCAGCGCTCGGGGGCGCGCTCCCTCTGTTCCTGGAGATTGCCACCGTGGTTTTCCCGATATCCCTTTGCTCCACCGGAGATTGTTCGACCGGGGGTACCCGCTGCTCGAGCCGACCCGGCTGCGGTCGATTCACGGCAGGTTTGAGAATAAACGGCGCGACTGCAACGTGAATCAATACTGCCGGCAAGTAACTGAACAGTCCCAGTGTCAGACACACCTGGACGTTCATAGAATAGACGGCGGCGACCAGTAACCCGAAGGCTGCCCCCAGGGCCAGGCGATAGAGCACACATATGCCGGCCGACTGGACCAGACTCACCAGGCTGACTTGACGGTTGAACAGAAAAAACACCAGGCCGTAGAAGATCAACTCATAGACGATATTGACCCACGAGGCTCGGGCGAGGTCGGTGCCCAAACGCTCCGGAAAAACGACCATGGGGACCGTTATAACCGTTAGCGAGAAGAGCACTATCTGCCGCACCATCCGTCCGGTTATTTTCATAACAAACCCTTTGTCAATTCTGATACCGTTCGAGAAGCTTCTCAACTCTCATCCGTAGCGAGCCCAGGTTAGCCGAGGCATTCGCCACAAACAGGAAAACACCATCACTGACTTTTATCATGTAAAAAGTCGGCTGCTGGGTTTCGATGAGAACGGTCTTTACACTCCCGAACGAATTCTGTATCAATTCTTTTTCAACCTGATTGCCAACCTCCGCTATAACAGCACCGCAGGTGTTCAAATCCAATGTCAGGCTCCATTCCGCGTCTACAATGAGACCCTCACGGTTGATGAATATCGCTCCGTCAACACCCGGAATGGTGATACTGCGCAGTAAAACCTCCTTGGAATTCAACTCCTCGGCCTTGGCCTCGTCGGGTGGCGGTACTTCCTGCGGACCCTGCTGAGCACCATCTGCCTCTGCCAAACGTTTCTCTCGGACGACCTCGACCCGACCACCTCTCCCCGCTGTGACCAGAGTCTGTTCCTCCGGAATCCGTTGCGCAATCTCCAGAAGTTTGGTGATCTGAGCATTCCCCGGATCGGCCTCGTGCAGTTTCTTCAAAAGCTTTATAGCC
>CBFCYQ010000139.1:0-7559 GCA_965602205.1 uncultured bacterium
TACGTTCGGTTACGGGTGGAGACGAACTCGAGTACATTCACGCGCGCCTGCGTGCGCGGTGAGATTCTGAAAATTCCGATTGCCCACGGCGAGGGCAATTATTACCATTTTGATGACGACGTCAAGAGGCTGGAGGATAACGGCCAGGTTATTTTCCGCTATGTCGACACTGCGGGCGAGGCTTCCCGGGAAGCCAATCCCAATGGTTCATTGAACAATATAGCCGGAATCACCAATGAGCAGGGAAACATTCTGGGAATGATGCCGCACCCCGAGCGATCGGTGGAGCCGGCTCTGGGCTCGGCCGACGGGTTGCGCGTGTTTGAGTCGGTGCGAGCGTCGTTTTCTTCAACGGTGACGGCGGAAAGAACTTGAAAAAGCGCGAGTTGACATTTATCGTCGTGGCTCTGTTGCTGGGAGCCGTAATCGGCGGGTTGGTCGGAGATATTATAGGAACGTTTTTGCCGCCAGGAGCGGCGAAGACGGTTTTTACAAAGACAATCGAGATTGGGTTCGACACGATTAAAGTGGATTTCTTCTCGATCGCGTTCACTTTCGGCCTGAAGTTGAAGATCAATTTCATGTCGATGATGGTGGTGCTGCTGGTCATAATCTATTTTAGATGGTGGTACCTGTAGTTTAGACCAAATCTAGGAGGTTTTCATATGTTTGGCCTGGGTCCATGGGAATTGTTGCTGGTGTTTCTGGCCATCCTGCTGCTGTTCGGAGCCAAAAGACTGCCGGAAATTGCGCAAGGCATGGGGAAGGGAATCAAGGAATTCAAGAAGGCCATGAAAGACACCACCGAGGAGATCAAGGGTTCGGTGAACGTGGAGGATGAGGCGGCGAAGCCGCAGCAGAAGGAAGAGAAGAAAAGCGAAAACGGCAAATAACCGTATTCTTTTCGGTAGGCAGGAACATGGGTACCGATTTCAGCAAAGATGATATTGAAAAAATCGGCGGTATACTCGGCGCCACCAGCGTGACCTTTCACAAAGACCATTACCGTCTAAAAGTAGCCAATGCCGAGGAGAGGCGAAACCTGGTGCTGGAGGTTTTCCCGGAGGCTACGCTGGGCAAGACGCGCGGGATGCTTGTCGTCGTCTATACCGGCAATTCCCATCTTCAGCTTCACAACTGCACTGGCTACGTTCTCTCCGACGAACTCGGCGAGGTGACCTTCGTCTCCGAGACCAGAGAAAAGCTTTCCGGCCTGGTTGTCGAAAGAGGCGCTTCGTGCTCCTTGTATGCCTCACTCAACCGCGACTTGATTTCCTCGGATTTTACGCGCCTGGGAGTCGAGGTGATGCTCTCGGGAGTAGCCCTGTCGCTGGCGGAGGAGATACTCTCCAAGAAAGACGACCGGGAAGAATCATAGACTGTCGCCACCGGGGCTTCTCAGGGTGGAGACCGCAAGTTACAACAAGGCCGCTGCCGGGCAGGCAGCGGCCTTGTTCATTGAAACGATTCGAGTGGTAGCGTCTACTTCTTAACGGCGAAAGATTCGACAAAGTCAAACAGACTGGTTACAATTTCGGAAGCCTTCTGAAACCTTTCCTGTGGTTCCTTCTTCAGGGCCCGGCCGATAATATGGTCAAACAGAAGGGGAATCTGGGGGTTGACGTTTGACGGTTTCTCCGGTTCGTTGTGCAATATGGCATAGATGAGCGAGGTGATATTCTCGCCCTTGAACGGCCGCCGCCCCAGGAGCATTTCATACATGACAACACCCAGCGAGAAGAGGTCGGCGCGGTGGTCGACGGCTTTTCCCTGGAGCTGCTCAGGGGATATGTAGTTGGGCGTGCCCATGGCGATGCCGGTCTTGGTCATGGAACTGGAGTCAACACGGGCGATACCGAAATCCATAACCTTGATGCGATAATCGGAGAGGACCATGATGTTGGCCGGCTTGATGTCGCGGTGGACAATACCCCTTTCGTGAGCGTATTCAAGGGCCGAACAAATCTGGATGATTATTTGAGAGATTATTCGGTAGTTGAACTTTACTTTCTTCTTAATCATCTCTTCCAGGGTCTGACCTTCCAGGTATTCCATGGCGATATATTGCAGGTGTCCTTCGGAACCGACATCGTAGATGGTGACAATATTGGGATGAGAGAGTTTGCCGGCGGCCTGGGCTTCCCGGAACAGCCGCTCTTTGAGTTCCGCCATTTCGTCGGGGTCGCTGACAAAATCGAGGCGAATAGTCTTGAGGGCCACCGGACGGTTGATGGCGGGGTCGACACCCTGGTAAACATGACCCATGGCGCCTTTGCCCAGAGTACCTAAAATCTGATATCGGCCAAGATGCGTGAGGGAATCGACCGTCGGTGCACCCGGGATGGGTTGACTGTCGGATACGGGGGTTTCATCGGCGACTTCGGCACCGCTTTGCTCATGAGTGGCGACGCTGACCGGACTGATTATCTCGGGCTGCGGCTGGTCGGCACGTGTTTCCGAGGAAACCGGCTGCGGGGGCTGCTCTTCAGCGGCAGCGCTGTCTTCGCCGATAGCGACAGATTTGGGGGTGGCGACAGTCTCATCGATTTCTCCGTCAAGGGAAATAGCCTGATGATCGTGGAGAGCCTCTGGCTCGGCATCGATGATTTCAGTTTTGACATTCTCCGGATCGCTGGCGGAGGAACTGATCTCGCGCAACGGTACGTCGACGGGCGCCTCGGATTTCGGTTTCTCGGCCCGGTCTTTGGTCGGGGACTTCTTTTTCTCCGGCGTGTCCGGGGCGGCCTTGTCTTTACCCAGGATCAGGCTGGATTCCAGAAGCGGCGAGGCGGCCATGAAAAGTATCAATTCCAGGGCAATGTATACTGTCTGACCGATTGCCCGGAAGGAGCTTATCAGGAAGTAGTTGACATTGGCAAGGATGAAGAGGCCGCAAAAAAGTATTACCATCCGGTAAAGTAGAGAGACTTGCGGCAGGAAATATGCGCAGAGGCCTCCGATCACGAACAGTAACAAGAGGTTCGCGGCATGTTTGTCATCCTTTGGGGTTATTATATCCTTGTTGATCAGATTCTCGATCACGGTCGCCTGGACCAGATACTCCGGTGTCGTTTCGGAGACGGGTGTCCTGAAATACTCGGTGTAAGCCGGTTCGTCCACACATACCAGGACGACTTTTCCTTTGAGGACGTCATAGTCGAAGTGCTCGCCGAGGAGGTCGGCCGCAGAATAGGTGGTGTAGGCATATTTCTTGGGAAAGTTTATGAAATACTCGGCTTTCGGGTTAATGGGTATTTCGAGCTTTTCACCTATAAGGATCTTCTGTCCCTGGACAACCTTCACCTGGTCGGTCGGGACATCGTAGTACATCGCTGCCGCCAACAGGGAAAGGGATGGGTAGTAGTACCCTTCGTAATTTATGACCAGCGCCTGATGTCGCAGAGTGCGGTCGTCGTCGGGCATATTGTAATCGAATCCGAGAAAAGGCTCGCTCTGGAGGATTTTTTCAGCCGGCAGGAAGATTTTTCGCGCCTGCAGGGTCGCCTTCTCGTCAAGAAGACCGAGAGGGTTGTCAACCGTAAGGGAATGGTGAAACAGGTGATCCGGGTTGTTGGTCTTGGGGGACCGAAAGGTAGCCAGAGCGATATCATAAGGAAGAATGATGTTTTCGATCCAGCTTAACTGCTCGGCCAGAATGTCAGTGTGGCCGGCCGAATCCTGACGAGTATCTTCGGTAAGCTCGAAAGTCGCGGCGATGGCCTTGGGCCGGCCCGAGGCAGTAGCGGCCAGAAGATCCGCGATGCGGTCCTGGTCCCACGGCCACGTGCCGTATTCGTTCTGGGCGCGGCCGTCGAGTTTCACCAGTACGATATTGGGCCGCGTGTCTTCGGTGGCTGTCATCCGGCACAGGATATCGTCGACCGACTGCTGCAGGCCGCTCAGGGGGCCAAAGTCGTTAATATACAACAGCGCCGCCAGAATCGTAATCAGCAAAAACAGTATGTATGATGAATACTTGCTCATGGTAGTCTTTCTTCATCTCCCCACGGAGAGTCGTTCTATAAGCATCTCGGGTAATCTTGCTTTTTTCATTTTTCGTTGGGTTACCTCGACGTCGTACGGAACCCGGGCAAAGGTGACGTCGTACTCTTTGGAGTCAAAGATGGCATAGCAGGCCCTGGGATCGGAATCCCGGGGCTGGCCGACCGAACCGACATTGACCAGATAGCGATTGTCGCGATCGGGCACAAAGTCATGCCCTGCCTTGACGCGCGGCAGTTGCCCGGGTGACTCGACAAAAATCATCGGCAGGTGGGAATGTCCGAAAAAGCAGAGATTGGTATTCATATGCTGAAAGGCCAGGTGTGCCATCTCGGGCTGCAGAATATAGTGCCACCGTTGCGGTTCGTGAGGAGATGCATGAACCAGATAGATGTCTTCAAAAGTGTGATCCATCTCAAAAGTGGAAATGATCGACAGATCGTAGTCGGTGAGTCGCTGGTGTGTCCATTCGGCCGATTTTCTGGCGTCATTGTGATAGTACTCACTGGACAGCATCCCCAGGGCCGCATATTCATGATTGCCCATTAGTTTCACGTCGCATGTCCTGTTTACCAATTCGAGACACGGGGAGGGATCACTGCCGTACCCGATAACGTCTCCGAGGCACAAGATCCTGTCTATGTTTTGGTCGGCGATACTTTCAATTACCGCAGTCAGGGCTTCCAAATTAGCGTGGATGTCCGAAATCAAAGCCACTCTCATGCATTACTTCCCTTCGACAAACTTAAAGGTGCTGTTACCGACCGTGATCAAATCACCATTCTTCAGAACGTAAGTGCTGATTTCCTCACCGTTCACCTTGGTTTTTCCACCGCGACCGAGGTTGACCAATGAATAGCAGTGGTTCTCTTTTACAATCTTGGCCTGGATGCCGGAAATCCAGAAGCCCTTGGCCTTTACGTGAACGAATTTCGCTTTGCCGATGGTGACGACGTCACGGTCAAGGTGAAATTCCGAAAAGTCTACGTTTTCTTCGCCCACCAGGACCGATCCGCCGTATTTACCGACGATCTGTCGTTCAACCTTGTCGTTTTCCAGCATTTTCTTCTGTCTTTTGGTGTTGAGCACCATTGTCCCGTCGAAATTAGCGGCGCTGTCAGTATCCTGTGACGCCTCGGAGCGGTACACGAGCGAATACTTACCAATAGTGATCGTATCATCGTTGCGCAGTACTTCCTCGGTGATTTTGCGATTATTGACGAAGGTGCCGTTAAGGGACTCGTTATCAATAACGACGGCAGCGTTATTATTGAACTCGATAAGGGCATGCTTTCTGGATACCCCGCGGTTTTCTAAGACGATATCATTATCGTTGGTGCGTCCGATGGTAATCCGCTTTTTTTCCGTGACAATTCTCTCAATGACCTTGTCATCATATTTGACGATAATCTCGGGCATAAGAGGGTCCTTTCAAAATATTTGTAAAAACGCGATTTATATCACACCAGAAACCTGACTTCAAACCTCCGTTTTTTTCTATGTCCAAGTCTTGTTGCGGAAAGCCAGTTCTGTTATTTTATCGGCATGCAAATAGGAAACTTAAACTTGAAAGGAAAGGCTGTCTTAGCGCCCCTGGCGGGGGTTTCCAACCGTCCTTTCCGGGTTTTGGCCATCCGATCGGGAGCCGCTCTGACCTATACTGAGATGGTCTCGTCGGAGGGTATTATTCGCGACCAGCACAAGACCCTGGCCATGATGGAATTCAAACCGGATGAACAACCGATTGGCATACAATTGTTTGGTGCTAAGCCGGAAGTAATGGGTCGGGCCGCCGGAGTCGTTGCCGAACAGTTCCACCCCGATCTGATTGACATCAACTTCGGCTGTCCGGTCAAAAAGGTCGTGCGCAAAAACGGGGGCGCCGCCGTGCTCAAGGATTTGGAACTGACTGAAGATATCATTCGGGCGGTTGTGGAAGCCGCCGGCCAAACGCCGGTGACTATAAAAATGAGAACCGGCTGGGATGACAAAAGCCCGGTATACCTCGAGGTAGGGCGGATTGCCCAGCGGGCCGGGGTGAGCGGTGTTTGTCTGCATGCCCGCAGCCGGGCCGACGGTTACGGCGGGCGAGCCGACTGGTCCGCCATAAAGCTGCTGAAACAAGCCATCAGTATTCCGGTCATAGGCAATGGTGATGTCTTCAATGCCCGGGATGCCCGGCGCATGATAGATGAGACCGGCTGCGACGGCGTCATGGTGGGGAGGGCGGCGATGCTCAACCCTCTTGTCTTCAGGCAAATCAACGAGTATCTCGAAACCGGGCGACAACCCGACGACATTCCCTTGTCGGAGAGAATGGAACTGGCTTGTCTTCACGCCCGGTTGATGGCTGAGACTTTCGGCGAGGAGCGCGGAATCAGGATGATGCGTCGATCTCTGGTTCGCTACCTCAAGGGGTTTGCCAGAGCCGCGGAGTTGCGACGGGATATTACGCAGGTGAATACGGTGGCTGATGTCGAGCAGATCCTGAATGCTCTACGGGGCACGATGCCTGACGCTTGATCCTGTCACCGAGTCTGCGGCTGGCGCAGACGAACGTTCAAAAAGGCCGAATGAAAGACTTGCCAGGCGGCATGGCGGCCTTTATATTAACCGGAAATTCAGCTAACACGAGTTTAAGGTATTGGTATGAAGACGCTTATCATCGCCCTACAAAAAGACGGAAAGCTGGTGCCATCGTCCTTTGAGTTGATTGAAGTCGCCAAATCTCTCGGGGGAGAGGTGGCTACGGTCCTGCTGGCCGAAAATGCCGAGGCGTTGGCCGGTGAACTGGCCTCGCGCGGCGGCGGACAGGTTTTGGCTATATCCAGTCCCGAGTTGAAATACTTCAATGATGAAATCTATGTAAACGTTCTATCGTCGCTGCTATCGAAGCTAACTCCGGATCTCGTGCTCGCTCCGGCGACCTTCTACGGCAAGTCGCTTGTGAGTCGTCTCGCGGCCAAGAACGGCGCGCCCATGGCTTCAGATGCGAGTAACGTCAGACTCGACGGCGACAAAATCGTAGTTGCCAGGTCTCACTACGGCGGTTCGGTAATTTCAGATGTGATCAAGAACAGCGACAAGCCGTTTCTGGTGACAGTGCGCCCCAAGATATATCCGGAGTCTAAAGACGGCGACGGAGAGGTTGTGGTCGAAACGGTCGACGCATCTCTTCTGCAATCAAAGATGGTCGTCAAGGAGTTGAAGGTCGAAGCGACGGGCACGGTGAGTTTGACCGAGGCCGATATTATTGTGTCAGCCGGTCGCGGAATGAAGGGGGAGGAACACCTGCCGATGGTGCGGGAACTGGCTGATGTATTGGGTGCGGCCTTTGGCGCGTCGCGAGCTATTGTCGACGCGGGCTGGATTCCGTACTCGTACCAGGTGGGGCAGACCGGGAAGACCGTCAACCCGAAGCTATATGTAGCCGTGGGCATTTCCGGGGCGATTCAGCACCTGGTGGGAATGCGTACCTCGGGAACCATCGTGGCGGTGAACAAAGACAAAGATGCGCCGATATTCAATATCGCCAATTACGGTATTGTCGGCGATGC
>CBFCYQ010000140.1:0-7554 GCA_965602205.1 uncultured bacterium
GGCACATGCCTCACAACATTCAGTACGCCCTTTACCTGCTCAACACCTCCGCTGAGGACTTCCAGGCCGCCATGGGCAAAATACAGGCCGGCTACCGGGCGCCTGAACGCGGCGCCGGCTTAGAAGCGGAAAATAGTTGTCTTACCTTCTGTCATAGCCGTACGTTGAAACCTGAAATGGTATCATACGAAGGCAGTGATTTGCCGCACCAGCTCCATATCGAAGAGTTGGAGCTGGGATGTGCCGCCTGCCACTCGGTTACGAAACATGGAAAAACAGAAATAGATGAAACCGTGTGTGGGGAGTGTCATTAAAGGATAAAGTGGGTGACTGCATGAAAAGAATATTCCTGAAAGGGACGCTGCTGCTGCTGGTCCTTGGAGGATCGGCTTTAGCTCAGGATGATCAAGACTGCTTAACATGTCACGAAGACCCGGATCTGACCGGTCTTGACAGGCGCGGTAAAGAGGTCTCGATGCTGGTCAAGCCGACCGTTGTGGATTCCTCTATCCACAGCGGGATGAGTTGTATCGAGTGCCACGCGAGCCTCGAGGGTACGGAGGATTATCCCCATGATGAGGAACTGCCCCTGGTCGACTGTGTCGCCTGCCATGCCGATGTCGGCGAAGCCTATGTGAAACACGGCCGGCTGGAGGTGGGTGAAGAAGACATACCCACCTGCGCCGACTGCCACGGCACGCATGACATTTTGCCCTCGACCGACCGCCATTCCCGGGTAAGTCCCGAAAAGGTTCCCGCCACCTGCGGCACCTGCCATGAGGACATCAACCTTACCCAGAAGCATGACATTCTCTACGGTGATGCCATCATGGTCTTCATGAGCAGCGTCCATGGTCGGGCCATATCCGGCGGCGTGCTCCTCGCCGCCTCGTGCAACGACTGTCACTCGACCGGCGGCAGCGCCCACCATATCTACGGCCCGGCCGACCCGCAGTCGAGCATCAACCATTTCAACATACCCAAGACGTGCGGTCGCTGCCATTCCAGTGTCGAAGAAGAGTTCTGGTCGGGCATACACGGTCAGTTCGTGGCGCGCGGAGAGACGGACGCACCGGTATGCACCAACTGCCACGGCGAGCATGGTATCATCTCGCCGTCCGATCCCCGGTCGCCTGTAAGCCCCACCAGGGTCGCCGAGGCCACCTGCTCGCCCTGTCACGAATCGGCCTTTCTTAACGAGAAGTACGGCCTGCCGACGGGACGCTTGAAAACCTGGTATGACAGTTACCACGGCTTGAAAAGCAAAGCCGGCGATGTCACCGTCGCCAACTGCGCCTCCTGTCACGAGGCCCACCTGATTCTGCCTGCAGCCGATCCGCAGTCATCCGTGCATCCCGACAATCTGCAGCATACCTGCGGTGACTGTCACCCCAACATCTCCGCGACCATGGCGGCTACGCCGATCCATGAAGCACCGGGTATCTCACAAACCCCCGCGGCTAACGTTGTCAAGAAGATCTACATCGTGGCCATAATCGTGATAATCGGGTCCATGGTCATCCACTGGCTGATCGACCTGCGCAAGCAAATCAGATTGGTCAGACTCCGCGAGCAGTTCCAACGCATGACCCTCAATGAAACCTGGCAGCACACTTTCCTTATGGTCTCCTTCACGGTGCTGGTCGTTACCGGCTTTTCGCTGCGGTACGCGGAATCCTGGTGGGTCAAACTTCTTTTCGGGTGGGAAGGCGGCTTCCCCCTGCGCGGTATTATTCATCGGGTGGCCGCCGTCTTGTTCATCTTCTCCAGCGCCTGGCACGTCTTGTATTTGACCACCCATCGAGGCCGGCGGTTCCTGACCGATGTCTTCCCCTCTATGTCCGACTTCAAACAGTTTTTCCAGATGATCGCCTACAACCTTGATCTGCGCAAAGACAAGCCGGCCTTCGGCCGCTTCAGCTATGTCGAGAAAGCCGAGTACTGGGCGCTGGTGTGGGGTTCGGTAGTCATGATCATTACCGGCTTCTTCCTCTGGTTTGAAGATGTCGCGGTGCAGTGGTTCCCCAAGGGCTTTCTGGATGTCATGCTGGTGATTCACTATTACGAAGCCTGGCTGGCGTCTCTGGCTATCCTGATCTGGCACATGTACTCTACCGTCTTCAGTCCCAACGTCTATCCCATGAATCCCTCGTGGATTGACGGCCGGATGCCGCTCGACGTCTACGAGCACGAGCATGCCGCCGATCCCGCCCTGGAGAAGCACGCCGTGTCGGACGGGACCGCCGCCCCCGCCGAAGGTGAAAGCGAGAAAGGCGGGCACGAGCCGACGGAGGGCTGATGAGGGTTTCCTGACTGATATTAAAAGCCCCGCTCAACGACTCGAGCGGGGCTCTTTTATATTTTTTGATCAGTGCGGGCCGGTGTACCGCCGTTGCCTCAGGGCTCGTCCACGGGGTAGAGGCTGTCGTAAAAGAGGCTGTCCTCGTCCGGGTAGTACTCTTCCAGGTACTCCTCCTCGTACAGCGGCATGAGAATGTCCTGCAGAATGACGGATTCGAAATTACCTTCGCGCAATATCTGCAGGGTGGCTCCACTTTCTTCAAAGGTCTCGAGTATCTTCTCCACCAGGTCCTTGTGGCTTCTCACCAGCAGGCCGTTGACACGGCGAATCTCGTCGCCTTCGCGCAGGCCGCAGGCGTAGGCGAGACGATACACGTCTATCTTATGCACCTGGAGACGATTCGAGGCGTTTAGCTTTACCGAAAAACCCAGCCGCCCCTTGAGCGGCAGGTCCTCGACAAAAACGCGCGGTCTGCCGGCGTCGCGCCGGCTCGTCAATCGCGGCGGTCGAGTGATGGTTACCAGATTGGAATTGAATGGCTCCCCGGCTATCAGGTC
Source organism: uncultured bacterium (assembly GCA_965602205.1). Classification (GTDB taxonomy): domain Bacteria; phylum Zixibacteria; class MSB-5A5; order GN15; family FEB-12; genus DAOUUR01. The sequence goes on from CBFCYQ010000140.1 coordinate 2,860, forward strand.
AGCCAGGGTGTGATCGGGCGTGACTACCCACTTGTTCAGAAAATGCCGGTCGAAAATCTCCCAGCCGGGAAAATTCTGCTTCCAGTAAAGCGAACGGTAGGCCTCCATGGTCGAATCATAACCGATTATGTTCTGGCATGTCGCCAGCGCCAGGACCAGCGCCAGGTTATCCCGCCGGTACGGCCCCGGCCGCATCAGCGGGTGACCGGCCATGGGGTAAAAAACGTTGTCTTCCGGCCGCAGGGACTGGTCCAGCATGCGGCGAGCCAGTTGGTATATAACATTGAGGTGCAGCCGATGGTCGGTCGGTATGGCCCGGATCAGAGAACCCGATAAAATGCCTCCCATCGGGATTATCAGAGGATTGCCACTGCCGATCGATGGGTAGAGCCGCACCAGATAAAGGTCAAACTCAGCCTCCGTCCACTCTATTCCGGACAGCTCGCACAGAATATGCAGGACGGTATCTCCCTTGCTCTGCCAGAAAACCACCAGCGCGCTGTCATGGGCGGCCACCCAGCGCATATCACCGGCAGCCGAGTGTTGCGCGTAAAAATCCGGGAACAACCCGGCCTGCAGGGATGTCTGACGATCGTTCATGGTTACGCGCGGTACCAGATGATCGTAGGAAAATATCGAATAGTAGGTGTCCTGACCTGCCACCGGAAGGACCGCCAGCAGTAACAGCACCCCCGCAATTACTCCTGTCCGTTTCATGAAGATTAAATAACGATTGCCGAGCCCGTGCACAAGACAAAAACTAAGCGGTGCCCGGTCCCGCGGGCGGCGGGGTGACGGCCGGCTCCTTCCGCGGCGGCTCCACCAGCTCAAAGTAGAACAGGGTATAAAGGTTGGTAAGCACTGTTCCCGAAAAGCCGCCGACTACCAGCGATACCGGCAGACCCAGCAAAAGACCCAGGAGAATAGCTGTCACCCAGCCCAGGCCCGAAGCGATGACGATGGCCGCTATGGGTATGCCGACGAGGCCCCAGACTATCAGGGCCAGCAGCCACAGGCCGATCGACAGACCGATGTCAATCAGAAAAATGACGATGTTCTTGCCAATGTTGTTGCGGAAGAGCCGGTAGCCTTCCTCAAGAGCATCACCGATCGAAGCCCCTCTCACTACGATGGACCGCTGGGCCAGCGAGTAAATGTTGCCGCTGGTGACTGCGAAGCAAAAGATGATCGGAACAACAAACATCAGTCCCAGAATTCCCAGCACGGTATGCAGTTTGAAGAGTAACACTATAAACAGCGCGATGAAGATGATAAAGCCAAAAATGAGAAAGAACAGGCCGACTCCCATGGCCAGGAACGGCCAGAAATGTCTGAAACCGGTCGAGAACGATTCGCCCAGGCGGTATCTGCCTCCGCGAGTGATTTTGTTGGCGGCATCGATCAGGCCCGCCACACCGATGAAATGCATAATTAGAAACAGAAGACCTATGAGAAGAAGCCAGATCACCAGGCTGATGATCAACTCTTTGGGAATCGAAAAATCCCAGAAGTCCAGACCGAGACGACTCACGTCGAGGTTGACGTCCTCCAGTCCCAGTTTCTCGGTCAGCTTTGTCGGCCAGTCGAACCCGGCAAAGCCGCCGCCGGCAAAAAGGCCCAGAATCCACAGCGATTTGAATCGCCAGGCGACCTCGAACGATTTGTTTACAATTCTTCCGTAATCCATCTGAGACAAACCGCAGCTTTATCGTGATACTGTGAACACTTGAATATATTCAATGAAAATAGCTCTTGCAATCAATAAAAAACTATCTAAGATATAAGCGCTTCTGAATTCAGGTTCTTAAACGACGGCTGTGTTGTGTGGACGCGCCGGACGATTTAAACATCGGGAGTGGTGAGAGAAGCACATGAGTTATGCGCGATACGTAGTTACCCTTCTGGCGCTCAGCTTCCTGGCTTCCTGTGGCGGTCAGGGTGAACCGCCCGATACGGACCGGCAGCCCGCCGTGGAATCGACCGCACCGACTGTTCGTGACAGCCTGGTTATCGAATTCGTCGGCAGAGATTCGGTTTCGGTATTTGACCTGCTGACGGCTGATCACGAGGTCGATCATTACGCTACGGCCATGGGGGCTTTCGTAAGGGCTATTGATTCTGTCGAAAACTCGTCCACGGCCTGCTGGATCTACACCGTCAATGACAGCATGGTCGATCTTGCCAGCGACCGCTACGTTACGGTCGACAATGACCAGGTCAAGTGGCATTATCGCATCATCAGCCCTTAGCGACGCGGCGTCGCCGGACGGCTCGCAAGAGCCTTGTTGTTTTTTCCGGCCATTGTTTTATATTCAGAGCCATGGCGAACAGTGCCCTTGACAGAATAGAAAAAGGCGAGTTCTTCCTGATCGCCGGTCCCTGTGTGGCCGAATCGGAAGAATTGTGCCTGCAGGTAGCCGAGAAAGTGGCGACCCTGGCCCGACAATACGACCTTCCCTATATCTTCAAATCGTCGTATATGAAAGCCAATCGTCTTTCCGCCGCCTCGTATACCGGCCCCGGTCTCGAAGGCGGCCTGGCCATCCTGAGAGCCGTCAAGACCGGGCTGGATCTGCCGCTTTTGACCGATGTTCATGAGACAGCCGAGATTGCGCCGGTGGCGGAAGTGGCCGACGTGTTGCAGATTCCCGCCTTCCTCTGCCGCCAGACCAATCTCGTGGTCGCCGCGGCCCGGACCGGCAAATGGGTCAACATCAAGAAGGGCCAGTTCCTGGCTCCGGAGGATATGGCCGCCGTGGCCGAGAAGGCCGGCACCGGCAGGGTGATGCTCACCGAACGCGGCACCACTTTCGGATACCGCAACCTGGTGGTCGATTTCCGATCGCTCGTGATCATGAAAAGGACCGGCTTGAAAGTCGTTTTCGATGCTACCCATTCGTTGCAACTGCCCGGCGGCGGCGGCCTGCATTCCACCGGCCAGCCCGAGTTTGTCATCCCCATGGCCAGGGCGGCGGCGGCGATTGGCATCGACGGCCTGTTCGTCGAGACGCATCCCCGGCCGGGCGAGGCACGCTCCGATGCGGCGGCTATGCTACCCCTCGATAAAATGGAAGAACTGCTGGAGGCGGTCTTAAACGTCCGGAAGGCAGTGAAGTAGACTCTATGGAAAAACTGGATCGTGACGGATTCGTCCAGCTTATGAAACCGATAAAACTGCTGGCTCTCGATGTTGACGGCGTTCTGACCGACGACAGCATCTTCTTTGGACCCGACGGTTTCGAAATGAAAAAATTCAATATCTCCGACGGTTTCTTTATGGTTCTGGCGATGCGCTCCGGGTTGGAACTGGCCATCGTCTCCGGGCGGTTCTCCGCCGCTACCAAAACGCGCATGAAAGACCTGGGCATCAGGCACGTCCTGCAGGGGATGAAAGATAAGGTCGAAATGATTACGCCGCTGTTGGCAGAACTGAAGGTTGGTTTCGACCGCGTGGCCTTTGTCGGCAACGAGCTTCTGGATATAAAGCTCGCCCGCAAAGTGGCCCTGCCCATCGCTGTCGCCAACGCCGCCCCGGCCTACAAGGATGTCGCCGCCTATGTCACTCAGAATGGCGGGGGCGCCGGCGCCGTGCGCGAAGTGCTCGAATGTTATTTCGAAGCCGTTGGCATTGACCCCGAGAGGTTCGTCTCATGAGCGATACCAGGGAATTCGCCCGGGAAGTCATCCGTACCGAAGCGGAGGCCGTCCTCTCCCTGGCCGAGCGGTTGGACGACAACTTCGACCAGGCTGTGGAAATCATCCTGAACTGCCACGGCCGCGTTATCGTGGCGGGCATGGGCAAATCCGGGCTTATCGGTAAGAAAATCGCCGCCACTTTTAATTCAACTGGCATCTCTTCGTTCTTTTTGCACCCCGCCGAGGCCATACACGGCGATCTGGGGCTCATGCGGTCCAAAGACGTCCTGCTGTTGATTTCCAAATCCGGTCAACTCGACGAGATGGATCTGCTGGTATCGACGGCCCGGCGCCTGGGCGTCAAGATAATCGGAATTTGCGGGACCAAAGCCTCCGACCTCTATGACCGCGCCGATATCTGCCTGGACTGCTCGGTCGAGAAGGAAGCTTGCCCCAACAACCTCGTGCCCACTTCCTCGTCGACGGCGGCCCTGGTTATGGGCGATGCCCTGGCGGTGGCGCTTCTGAAGGCACGGAAATTTACCGCCAAGGATTTCGCCGTTTTGCATCCCGGTGGGCATCTGGGCAAACGCCTGCTCAAGCGCGTTGCCGAGTTGCACCATGTCGGCGACCAGGTTCCGCTGGTGTCCCCCGATGCGACTATTAGCGAGGTCATTCTGGAGATGACCGGCAAAAGACTGGGCTGTGTGGTGATCCAGGACGAGCAGGGGCGTGTGGCCGGCTTTTTCACCGACGGTGATTTGCGCCGGCTGGTCGAAAAACATGATAACTTCTACGATTTCACCGCTACGCAGGTCATGATCAAGAATCCCAAGACGGTCCCCGCCGAAGCGATGGTCGATGCCGCTCTGGCCCTGATGGAGAAGCACGCGATTACCCAGTTGGCGACGGTCGATGATGACGGCAGGCTGGTTGGTATTATTCATCTCCATGATATTCTGAAATCAAAACTCGTCTGAGGGGCGATACCTCCCTCCTGCGAGATGCCGGCAGGATTTATCTGGTGCCATGAGATTGCCGAAAAAAGCAAAACACGAT
>CBFCYQ010000141.1:0-7502 GCA_965602205.1 uncultured bacterium
GAAAATGATCCGGTCCTTGAGCAGACGAGAGAAGATATCATAGGCGCGTTCGCCCCGCCCGCTCTGCTCCACGACCATCGGTACCAGGTAATTGGCTGCTATTTTGTCGGTCATGTAATCCCTTACTCCTATCCAACAAGGTGGTTATATGCGTATAACGTTTTTCATTAAGCTGCTAATCATTCTTTTTTGCCTTAACCGTTTTCGCCTTGCCTGCCAGGAAATCAAGCACTTTTTCTTCGAGTTGCGATTCTCGGATATCGGCTATTTTGCCGGATCGGGTCAATGCTTCCCTGGCCTGCTCGGGTGTCGTCTGATAGTTGTCAGCAAACTTCCTAATAAGAATTTCGGTATCTTCCCGGGAAACTTCAATACCTTCCAGTTCCGCCAGGCGATGCATCAGCATATTCCAGCGGATAGTGTTGGTGCCTATCTGCCGGTAGGTGCTGCGCATGGCAGTTTCGTCGACCTCTTCATTAGATTTTTTGAAGTCTTCCAGGACGTGTTCGACATAGTGGTCGACCATCGACTCCGGAACGGGGATCGGGTTTAGCTGGCAGACCTGCTCGATGATCTGGTTTTTGAAGCCCCGGTTGCGAGCATCTTCTTTCTGCTGCCGGATTTCATCACGAAGTTTCAGGCGCAGCTCCAGCGCTGTTTCGGCTTTCCCGGTTCTCTTAGCGAGAGCATCGTTCCATTCCGGGAGCAGTCTTTCTTTGACGGCCTTAACACGGCAGTGGTACTTTATCCGGGCCCCGGCGAAAGCGGCATCAGAATAATCGTCGTCGTATTTGACCTCGACTTCCTTCTCCTCACCGGCCTTCATGCCGGGCAATTGTTCTTTGAATTCTTTTACGGTCGTGGCGCTGCTAAGATCGACTTCGGCATCGGTGAACTTGTCCTCTTTGAGCACAAGGTTGGGATCGAAGGTTTTCTCCAGATCCACCACCAGGGTGTCGTCCGCCGTGGCGGCACGCTCGACCGTGCGGTATCCGGCCAGTTGTCTGCGGAGATACTCGGCGTAGTCGTCCACTTCACTGTCGGCGACCTCGACCTCTTCCGAGGCCAGCTCGAGCCCCTTATAGTCCACCGTTTGGATCTCCGGCAGAACTTCCACCTGGGCCGTGTACTTGAATCCGCCTCCTTCAGGAAAATCGAGGTCAGTGACAGTCGGTGGCGAGGCGACTCTCAGAGTCCTCTCCTGGACGGCCTGTGTGTAGGAGGTCTTAATCAACTCCTCGGCAACATCGGCCCTGACCTGGGCGCCGTAGTTGGACTTGATAACCTTCATCGGCGCTTTACCCTTACGGAACCCTTTCAGAGTAACTTTCCGGCGGATGTCGGCAAAGGCCTTGTCCATGTGGTCGTTAACGGTCTCGGCCGGCAGTTCGATGGATAATTCGCGTACGAGACCTTCGCCTTCTTTCAATTCAACTTTCACTGTCTGTTCTCCCGCTGGCCCTGCTGTTCAATGCCTTATGGCACCGCCGGCAACTTAACGACATTCCGGATCGGCGCGGTCTGTGACCCGGCCACGTGGGTCGTATCTGTTAAAAACGTCCGGCGGGCAATTGTTCCCCGCGCGGATCACGCTGTGCGAAAGGGGGGACTCGAACCCCCATTCCTTTCGGAACTGGATCCTAAATCCAGCGCGTATGCCAATTCCGCCACTTTCGCAACTAAGCGAAAAAATATACCTTTTTTGAATTCCAGAGTCAAGCAGACCCGGGCCGTTTGACCTTGACGCCGTGCCTTTTCCGGGCATAGAAGGCGAGCCACGAAGACCCGCATCGTTTTAATGGCCGCGCATATAATACTGATCGAGGATAGCGCCGTTGCGCTGTCTCTTGGGCCCGATGAATTTGTTGAGATCGCCGCTGCAGTAAGACTGTCCCAGCACCACTCATGGCAGTCCTGCCGACTGTTTGCGGTCTGAATTGTCGCTTGATACTGATAAGAGGATGGCCGGCTGAAGCTCAGATGGGCCGGGCGATTAAGTTGAGCGCTGCGGGGGATTCGGGCTCAGCCGACTCACTCCTTGACGTGAGAATTGTCCGCTTCCTTTGACTGCGATGAGGCATGGCTGTCGAATCTGGTCCAGTAGGCCTTTGACAGTTTGTACGGCACAAAGTCACCGCCGCCAGCCGCCCCTTCCGCCGGCGCCTGCTCGATTATCCCCAGTTTCTCCGAAAAATCGAGTATCTGGATGATATCGGGTCTGGTGTACAATTTCACATCACCGCGGACGTCGTCGGCGAAGTCCCACTCCCCGTTCCTTTTGCCGAAGGAGCCCACATGGGCTTTGCACAGAGTGTGCAGGTACTGCTGCACCGAAAACTGGTCGTGCGGAAAAACCTCAATCTTGGGCTGAGGCATCGGAACAGTTGTGCCCAGCGCGATCTCGTACTTGAAGTACTTGAATGTCATGCTTTCCATGCTAATAAAATCGGCAAAAACTTGCAGAATACAAGTAACATTTTTTCAGATTGTCACCGGCTCGACTGACCGTGACCGCTCAAAACCGATCTTATGTGAGCCGGAAACTCATTATTAACGAGTAACTTAACGCTACTTACGCCATATGCCGCCGGTCTGTGGCGACTCCGAGTGGCTGACACGTCATTGTTGGCTGCCCGCTTTTATGTCTCTCGAATCGCATCGGACCGGGGCATTAGGCACAGGACACAGCGTGTCAGCAATCGCGCGACCGCGGCTACTTCCTTCCGATAAGCACCAGATGTGTGGCCCACGAAAAGCCGATTTTCGTTATCCGCTTTTTGATCTGTTCCCCTTTCTTCCTCAACCTGTCGTACTCGGCGCTATTCCTTATCTTATTGGGGTATTCATCGATCACACCGCTAAGAAGTGTTATCTGATCCTTGCCGACCGGGTTTTCGTCTTCGTGTGGGTCTTCGTGGGTGAAGACACTTGTCAGTCCCAGCCCGGCGATGAACCGGCTTACTTCACTCCTGGTATAGGTCTCGTTGTGGGAGACGCCTGCCAGCCGGTCAATTTCGGCCCACCAGTGATGCAGATCGACATGACATCTCTGCTTCTCGGTTTGTCCGTCCCGAAACATCTCATTCACTATGAATAATCCGCCGGGCTTGAGAACGCGCTTCATTTCCCTTAGAGTAGCCTCCAGGTCCGGCATGTGGTGCAAGGAGTTGGAGATACTGACCGTATCGAACGAGTCGCTTTTAAATCCCAGGTTGGCGGCATCCATAAGCGAGAAGCACACACCATCCAAGTTCACGTTCTCGCCGGCCTGATCTAACCGATCCAGGTCATGATCGATGCCGATCAGGAGTGAGGTGTCATTGAAGCATTGCTTCAAAAATGCTAAAAAGTCACCACGACCGGTAGCGACGTCAAGTACGCAACCGCCGTGAAGGGCGCCAAGTTTTTCTTCCAAGATGTCCATTACTCGAATCCTTCAAAAAACAGTGCCCTAAGAAAACACGCGGTCGGCTGAAAGTCAAAGAATATGACGGACCGATGTCCCTACTCCCTTGGCGGCCGGGCTGTCTTCGGATTGGAAAAAAGTTGCGTTTGCCACGGGCATTATGGTATAATGAGCCAATGGGTTACGAGACCTTTATTGCCCGGCGATATCTCAGGTCGGGACGTTTTTTTATTTCGGTCTCCACGTGGATCACCGTCCTGGGAGTTACCCTGGGGGTAGCCGTGGTCTGCTTTGTAATGTCCATGCACAACGGGTTTGAATCGGAAATCCGCGCCCGTCTTCTGGGCACAACGTCGCACATCTCGATATTCCCTTTTCGCCTTGAGTTGATGGAGGAATATCGGTCAATCATAGAGAAAGTCCAGGCGGTCGACGGTGTCGTCGCGGCATCACCGTTCATCTATTATAAGGCCGCCATTTCGTCGGCCTCGGCCGGGGACGGTATAATCCTTCGCGGCATAGACCCGGAGCTTGAAAGCCGGACATCCAACGTCGCCGGCAGCCTGGTGGCCGGTGAATATTCATTTGCACCGGTCATCGACGTCGACAGCACCGAAAATGTGGCGGATACCATTCCGGGGATGCTGCTGGGAAAAAACCTGGCCGAGAGGCTGGGCGTCTATATCGGCGAATCGGTCGTGCTGTATTCTCTCCGGGGCGAGGACCTGCATCGGAAAGCGCGTCCCCGGGTAGCCAAGTTCTACATCTCTGGCATCTTTGAGACGGGGATGTACGAGTTCGACGCCAGCCTGGCCTATATATCGCTGGCGTCGGCGCAGAGACTCTTCAAGACCGGCGATGCCGTGACGACGGTGCACCTCAAGCTTGACGACATCTATGAGGCTGAAATAATGACTCCGGTGATCGATTCCGTCCTGGAATTGCGCTACGATGTCGTGCCGTGGAACGTATTGCACAAGAACCTGTTCAGCTGGATCGCCTTCGAGAAGTGGATCTTGTTTCTGGGCTTCATTCTGATTGTGATAGTTGCCGCCTTTTCCATCATATCCAACCTGGTGATTCTCACGATGGAGAAGCGATCTGAAATCGGTATTATGAAAACTATCGGCTCCACTCCTGGTTCTATTCGCAAGATATTCGTATATAAAGGTATGGCCATCGCAGTGCTTGGTGTTGTCGGCGGGTGGTTAGTTGCCCTCGGGGCCGCTTATCTTCAGAACCGGTTCGAAATAATCTCTCTGCCAGCTGATATATACTTCATAAGCTATCTTCCCATAGAAATACATTTAATTGATTTTTCACTGGCCGGCTTTGTAACTTTTATGGTGTGTTTTTTCGCGGCGCTGTATCCGGCGCACCAGGCGTCGAAGCTTTGGGTCATTGACGTTTTGCGTCAATAAGATGATGAAATGACGACAATTAGCTAAAACTTTACGGGAATAGGACGAAAATAGCTTTAGGGCCCGAAAGGGCCGTTTGTACAGGAAATACGGCGTTTCATGGATGATAAGAGAGATATTTTGTCGGCTTTTGACATTCACCGGGTGTTTACTACTCCGGAGACGTTGTTGCCGGTGTTAAAGGGAGTTACACTGGAGGTGAAGCGGGGTGAGGTAATCTCGGTTACCGGTCCGTCGGGAGTCGGCAAATCGACGCTGCTGCATATACTTGGTGGTCTGGATCAACCCACGCGCGGTGAGGTGAGAATTGCCGGACGTTCCCTTAGCGGGCAAAGTGAGAAATCGCTGGCACAATTCCGAAACAAGAAGGTCGGTTTTGTTTTCCAGTTTCATTATCTTCTGGGAGACTTCAGCGCGCTAGAGAATGTGATGATTCCTATGTTAGTGGCCGGGACGAAGAAAGACATCGCGCTGGCGCAAGGGGAACTACTTTTGGAACAAGTGGGTTTAAAAGATAGGCGAGGCCATCTTCCGAGACAACTTTCGGGAGGTGAACAGCAGCGTGTGGCGGTAGCGCGGGCGTTGGCCAACCAGCCGGAAATCGTGCTGGCCGACGAGCCGTCGGGAAACCTGGATACTGAAACCGGCCGAAAGCTCCACGATCTCCTCTTCCGACTTAATTCCGCAAATGGAACGACCTTCCTGATCGCCACGCACAACAAGGAGTTGGCAGAGTGCTGTCAGCGCCAGGTAAGAATGGTAGATGGTAAAGTGCTCGAGTGAACCTATAAACAGGTACGATTGCGATGCTATGTCAGAATTGTAAGAAACGAGAAGCTGTGGTTCACCTTACCAAGATCGTGAACAACGAAAAGACCGCTTTGTCTTTGTGCAAAGAGTGTGCCGCCGCCAAAGGCTTTCACTCTCCTCTGGACAATATGCCGTTTCCGCTGGCGGAGATTCTCTCGACGATGGCGGCCACGGTGTCGACTCCCAAAGGCTCCGAGCCGAAGGAGGAGATTACCTGTCCCCGGTGCGGCATGACATTTGACGACTTTACCCGCCAGGGCCGCTTTGGGTGCGGCGGATGTTACAAAGCCTTCCGCAACCGCCTGGAGCCGATAATGCGAAAAATCCACGGATCGTCGTTACATCGCGGTGGCGTTCCCACCAGTCACAACGGCGAGTCCGGCGAAAGTATACCCATTCCGGTCAAGGAAGAAGAGCGACTGGAAGAAGAGTTAAAAAAGGCCATTGACTCCGAGGAATTTGAGCGGGCGGCCGATATTCGGGACAAGCTCAAGGCCATTCGTGATTCCCAGTCGGTGCAAAAGCAACAGGGGTAAATGAGTTGTTGACGATGTTTGAAGACATGGCTAAATCGCCGGCGGCATGGTTGTCGGGCAAGGGTGAAGAGTCCCTGGTGGTTTTGTCCACCCGCGTGCGCCTGGCCCGCAACGTAGCCGGCTGCAGTTACCCGGGGTCCTCCGATAGTGACACCAAAAAGCGTATCATCGGCTATTTTGACTCCCTTCTGTCCCGCTCCTCGATTTTGAGCAAAGGCAGGTACTGCCAGGCGTCCGAGATTGCGGAGTTGGACAGGAATTTTCTGATTGAGCGCCACTTGATCTCGCCCACCTTTCTGAACGGGGAGCAGTCCAAGGCGCTGTTTATCGATCCCACCGAGCGCCTGTCGATTATGATCAACGAAGAGGACCACCTGCGTATTCAAGCTCTGTCGCCGGGGCTGGACCCCAAGGGCGCCTATGAGTTGGCCGCAAAATATGATACCGAGATAGGCTGCCACCTGGAGTACGACTATGATTCGGATTTCGGTTACCTGACGGCCTGTCCCACAAACGCCGGAACCGGGATGCGCACTTCGGTGTTAATCCACTTGCCCGGCCTGGTGCTGACCCGGGAGATCGAAAAAGTAATCTCGAGCATCACCCGAAGCGGTTTGATTGTGCGCGGGTTTTACGGAGAGGGTACTGATGTGCTGGGCAACCTGTTCCAGGTCTCCAACCAGAATACCCTGGGTTTGACCGAAAATGATATCCTGGAGCAGATAGGCAGCGTTACTCGAGAAATAATTGACAAGGAGGCCCTGGCCCGGCAGCGGCTGGTGGACGAGGCCGCGGATATGATCGCCGACAAGATATGGCGAGCCTACGGTATACTGAAACATGCGCGGGTGCTCACTTCGGAGGAAGTGATGAATCTGCTCTCGGCCCTGCGGCTGGGTTATGCCATGAAGATAATCGATTTTCTCGATATTGCGCAGATCAACGAAGTGCTGCTTCTGTCGCAGCCGGCCCACTTGCAGAATTATTTCGGCACCGAGATGGATGCCGCCAAACGAGACTCTGCGCGCGCCCGGATGGTGCGAGAGAAAATGGCCGGCGGCAAGGAATGAGGATTATGCCGAAAGAGGTCAGCGGTTGGAGAAACGAAGATAATAGCCGTTCTTGAAAACTCGTGGAAGGATGATACATAATGAATGAGATGTTTACGGAGAACGCCAGAAAGGCCATCGAATACGCCCGCGATGAAGCGGCGCGCCTGAAGCATGACTACATCGGGACCGAACATCTCTTACTTGGTCTTCTTCGCCTTGGGGAAGGTCGGGCAGTTGAGATATTGGGTAATCTCGGTCTGGAGGTGACCGACCTGAA
>CBFCYQ010000142.1:0-7459 GCA_965602205.1 uncultured bacterium
GCCGGCATCGGCGACGGCTCACCGGTCACAGCATCGAACAACGCGGTGACCCAGGATATATTTGGGTTGGCGGCGAAGGGCGATTCTATTGTTGACGCGTTTCACCGCTATCGGGCACGGCAGGCTTTGCCGCTCGCCCGGACCCTGCTCCTGAAAGCCGCACTCATCTGAAAGGAGATAGACTCCGCATGATAGAGTCAGGAAGTCTGGCAGGCAAGGCTCGCAGGCTGATTAGCTGTTTTTTCGCGATGGCACTGGTGGTCGTGGTGGGGCGGGGCAGTCCAGCCCACGGGACTATAATCAATGTCCCCGCTGATCAACCAAGCATCCAGGCGGGAATCGAGTTCGCTATGAGTGGCGACACCGTCCTGGTGGCTCCCGGTCGCTACTATGAAAATATCGATTTCAGATCCAAGGAGATCGTGGTCTCCAGCCATTTCATGCTGGATCAGGATCCGCACCATATCTTCAACACCATCATTGATGGAAGCCAGCCGATACACAGTGACTCGGCAGGCTGTGTCAGAATCCTTTGTACTGGCTCGGAAGCGCCGGTGCTTCAGGGATTCAATCTTACGGGCGGAACCGGCACTGAGTACTACGACTCATTCGAATCGACACGTTATAATCATGGCGGCGGGGTCGGTACCGACGGCGGTGCTCCTATAATTCAGTATAATTATATCCATGATAATATTAGTGACCCCGGCCGGCCCATGGGTGGCGGTGGCATGTTTTTACAGAGGGGCCTGCCGGTGGTTACTAATAATATCGTCGTTCATAACAACGCCAGGTACGGCTGCGGAATAGGCGTCAGCTACGCCAGCCCGGTTTTCCGAAACAATATCATCGCTTATAACTCCGGAGGCAGTCTATATGGCGGCGGCGGCATCTACCAGTGGCAAGGATACGGTCTTTACGAAAACAACACCGTTGCTTATAACAATTCAATAATGGGGGGAGGTGGGATCAAGATCTACCAGGCTAATGGCATTGTACGCAACTCCATTGTCTGGGGCAACACGGGGTCATTGGCGCCGGACTTTTACCTGCGGTCGTCAAATGTAACGGTTGAATACTGTGCCTTTCCAAGCGCTGACACCGGCATCGGGAACATCAGTACTGACCCCATGTTCGTTGGGGACTGGTTCTACACGCCGCTGAGTTCGCCCTGTGTGGACGCCGGCAGTCCGTGGCCGGAGTTCAATGACCCGGCCTCGCCTTCCGCGCCCACTTCGGCCAGATGGCCCTCACACGCAGGGTTGACGAACGACATGGGCGCCTGGGGCGGCCCCGATCGCTTCCCGTTCGAATTTATTGCCATCTATGCCGATCCCCGCGTTAACTGGGGTCCGACCGAAGTCAATTTCTCGGCGGAATCGTATTTCGACGCCGAGTCATGGGCGTGGAACTTCGGGGATGGCAATGAAGCTACCGGCGAGACACCGGCCAATATGTATAACCACTCCGGACTGTATGATGTCACCGTCACGGTCACCTACGATGGCAGCGAGGAGTATAGTCACACGAGAGAAGGCCTCGTGGCGATTCTGGCTGATTCCCTGATCGGCGGTGATGTCGCCAGCGAGCACACCGAAAATATTGCGTTTGCCGTCGACGCGATCACCACCGTGCCAATTGCCGAGATCACTGTACCCATTGAGTATTCAGGTGATTTAGATTTGGTATACGACTCGTTCTCGACAGCCGGTTGCAGACCGGAACTGTTTGAGATGCAGGAAATACTCGACTCTTCTGCGGTCGGTAAGCAGCTGACCATAAAGTTGACCGGCTCCTCAGCCATGGCGGCCGGCAGCGGCCCTGTTCTGAAACTGTACTTCTCACACCTCGGCACCGCCGTCTTGGATCAGCAATCAGTTATTGCCCTCGATGGATATGCCGAATATGAACCGCGGTTCAGCGGAGAGTATGCCGACTACGTGCCCCTAATTGAGAACGGGTCCATTACTTACGAGTTCTGTTGCCAGGGTATGCGCGGCAACGCCAACGACGATACGGACGATAAGGTCAATATATCCGACGTATCGTATCTGTTGGCGTACTTGTTTGGCATCCCCACCGGACCGGCGCCGCCCTGCCCCCAAGAAGGTAACGCCAATGGCGATCCAGACGAAAAGGTCAATATCTCCGATGTATCGTACCTGTTGGCGTACTTGTTTGGCATCCCCACCGGTCCGGAACCACCGATGTGCCCACCTGGTCAATAGACCCGGCGACCCGACTCGTCCGTGATAGCAGGGACAGCGCAGATCCGCAACTATGTACCTGCACATGCAGCCGCTTTCTCTGGGGCGCCAAGATCAGGATATCCAGAGAATGAGCTGTCAGGGAAAGTAAGTCTGTGAGTGCATCGGGATGAGATTTGAGACATCAGGTATGGCACCTGACGGCATTCCTCAGTTTTCTGTAGTAAAAACCCGAATATAATTGCCGAATCCGGCCCGCGCCGTGCAAGAAAACGCCGTCTTCTCCATCTATAATCAACGGATGTTCGGCTGATCGCAGGGATACGTGTTACCTCTCTCGATTGCCAACACGCGGCTTTCGCCGGCTAAATCGGTCTTCTCCGTGGAGTTGCGCGAGGCCGGAGAGCCGGCCGGCATTCTCCTCCGGTAACCCGGGGGTACACCGCCAGTTGCAGCATTTAGTTGCCGAGTTGGCTGACCGTTATCGGCGCCGGCTCACTGATCATAGCGATGAACAAAGCGGCGACCTCAGGTGTATTCGGGCCGGAGGCGATAGGCAGTCTCATGGTTGACGCGTTTGCAGATATCGGGCTCCACAGGTTCTTTCGCTCGCCCGGGCCCTGCTCCCGAAAGCCGCACATATCGGAAAGGAGATGCATATCCATGTTCGAGTCAGGAAATCTGGTAGACGCGGCCCGTAGGCTGCTTGGCCTCTTTTTCGCCCTCACCCTGGTGGTTATGGCAGGACGGGGTGGTCCGGCGGGGGCAACTGTAATCAATGTCCCTGGCGATCAACCCAGCATCCAGGCGGGAATCGAAATCGCCATAAATGGGGACACCGTTCTGGTGGCTCCCGGTCGGTACTATGAAAACATCGACTTCAGATCGAAAGAAATCGTGGTGTCCAGTCATTTCATGCTGGATCAGGATCCGCAGTATATTTTCAACACGATCATTGATGGAAGCCAGCCGGTGCACAGTGACTCGGCCGGCTGTGTCAGAATCCTCTGTACTGGCTCGGAAGCGCCGGTGCTTCAGGGCTTCAATCTTACCGGCGGAACCGGCACCCGGTACTACGACCCGTTCGAATTGACCCGCTACAATCACGGCGGCGGGGTCGGTACCGACGGCGGTGCTCCGATAATTCAATATAATTATATCCATGATAATGTTAGTGACCCCGGCCGGCCCATGGGTGGCGGTGGCATGTTTCTACAGCGAGGTCAGCCGGTGGTCACCAATAATATCATTGTCCGTAACACCGCCAGGTACGGCTGCGGGATAGGTGTCAGCTACGCCAACCCCGTTTTCCGAAACAATCTCATCGCTTATAACTCCGGGGGTGAGCTTTATGGTGGTGGCGGCATCTACCAGTGGCAGAAAGGCGGCATCTACGAAAACAACACCGTCGTCTATAACGAATCGACGGAGCCGGGGGGTGGCATCAAGATTTTCCAAGCTTCTCCCACTATACGCAACTGCATTATCCGCGGCAACCAGGCGCCCTTCGGGCCGCAATTGTTCCTGCCATCGTCATCATTTACGCTGGTGGAGTACTGCAACTTTGAAAGCGCCGACACGGGCACTGGAAATATCGATGCCGACCCGATGTTTGCCGGTGATTGGTTCTATACACCGGAAAGTTCACCGTGCACTGATGTCGGCAGCTTCTGGCCTGAGTTCAACGACCCTGCCTCGCCTACCGAGCCAACTTCGGCCAGGTGGCCGTCACGAGGAGGCCTGAGGAACGACATGGGCGCCTGGGGCGGTCCCGATCGCTTCCCGTTCGAATTTACTGCCATCTATGCCGATCCCCGCGTTAACTGGGGTCCGACCGAAGTCAATTTCTCGGCGGAATCGTATTTCGACGCCGAGTCATGGGCGTGGAATTTCGGGGATGGCAATGAAGAGACCGGCGAGGCACCGGCCAATATGTATAACGATCCCGGACTCTATGATGTTACCGTCACCGTCACCTACGACGGTGATCAGGAGTACAGTCACACGAGAGAAGGCCTGGTGGCGGTTCTGGCTGATTCCCTGATCGGTGGCAATGCCGCCAGCGATCGCACCGATGCGATCGAGTGTGCCGCTGAGGCGGTTACATTCGTGCCGCTTGACGAAATCACCATACCCGTAGACTATTCGGGCGATTTGAGCCTGAAATACGACTCGTTCTCGACAGTCGGTTGCCGAACGGAACTGTTTGAGACACAAGAAATAGTCGACTCTTCCGCAGCCGGCAAGCAGTTAACCATCAGGTTGGCCGGTTCCTCGGCCATGGCGGCCGGGAGTGGTCCTGTTCTCAAACTCTATTTCTCACACCTCGGCACCGCCGTCTACTATCAGGAGACAATTATCGCCTTCGACGGATATGCGGATTTTGAACCGGAGTTCAGCGGACCGTACGCTACCTACGCGCCTGTGATTGAGAACGGGTCCATTACTTATGTTCCCTGCTGCCAGGGCATACGCGGCAACGCCAATGGTGATCCGGATGATAAGGTCAATATCTCCGACGTAGCGTACTTGCTGGCATACATGTTCGGTATCCCCAGCGGACCGGCGCCACCTTGCCTGGAAGAAGGTAACGCCAATGGCGACATCGATGAAAAGACCAACATATCCGACGTATCGTACCTGTTAGCGTACATGTTCGGCATCCCCACCGGGCCGGCGCCGCCAGTGTGCCCATTCTAACGACGCAGTCAAAGAGTGTACAACCGGAATGCCGTAAGCGGATGGGTTGAGAAGACAGCGGATACAAGTGGAAAGTCGGTGGTATAGCCGAAGACTGTAACCACTGAGTGATCGCGTGGGTCGGAACACGACACAGGACCCTCGGGAAAGGAGATTGAGATGGTGTCTCGACTGTTGCTGGCTGCGCTGGGCGGGTTAATGATCATAACGGGAGGTCCTGACACGATGGACGACAATCAAAATAGCGACGAGAAAGGCAAGATTAGCCAGGTTATCCACAACAGCATCGGCTGGGCGGCAACCAAAGACAAGGAATTGTCCTACAGCTGTTTTGCTGATGATCCGGAGTTATTCTGGTTTTCTCCCAGAAATGATGGCACGATTCATGGTTTCCAGGCATTCACCGACCTGACAGAAGGCTTCTTTATGAAAGACGATTTCAAGGCCATCCGCTATGAGATCAAAGATCTTTATATCGGTCTGTCCGGGTCAGGGGATGTGGCCTGGTATCACGCTCGCCTCGATGATTTCAATGAGTGGCGGGGCCAGCCCGCTAATTGGGAAGACGTTCGTTGGACGGGTGTGCTGGAGAAGCGGGGCGGTCGCTGGGTGATTGTGCAAATGCATTTCTCCGAGGCCACCGACAAGAAACAATGAATGAGAATTCTCCGTAATCTTCGGCAGGCGCGTAACACGCAAGGTTTCGGGAAAGGATAACGGTCCCGTCAAACTAACGTGTAAATGGTTGGGTGCCGAAACCACATGGGTTTCGGCATCCAAAACTCTCTCATCTGTTGCCTTCAGAGCGACCCGGCTCAGAAATTCCAGACGAAGTCTATGAAGGGGATGCCGGGAAAGATGGCGTCGTTGTCCAGAACATTGAAAAAGGCCAGGTCAACGGCGATGCTCTCGCCGAAGAACCTCACGCCGTAGGAAATGATCGGTTGGTCGACCTCGGGGAAGACCCAGTTCTCACTTACCAATGACAGCCGGCGGGCTATGCGGTATTCGCCGCCGAGCAGTACGGCGGGCTTGTCGGCGATATCGTCATCAACATAGCCGAAACCGAGCCCCCCGGTGAGGCTGGCATCGTCCGAGCCGATGGTGGCGCTGCCGAACATGACACCGATAACGGTAGCTTCCTCCCTTGTATTCTCAATGTCCAACTGGTCGCTGGGCAGTCTGATGATCATTGCGCTTCCGGCAAGGGAGATATTGTCGGCCACGTTCATGCCAATTTTGGGCATGATGTAAAACAACTGCTCGCTCACGTCCAGGCCGGGAAAGAGCGAAAAGCCGCCGCCCAAAGTAAAGTTGTCGGTGATGCCGAAACTAACGCTGGGGAAGAGGATGTAGATATCCGAGAAATAGCCCTGCCCGGCTTTGAGCATGCGGCCGGTGGGAGCGAAATAGAGGCGGGTTCGGTTGGGGTTGGGAAACCAGTACTTGCCCTCTTTGATTTTGTCGGCGGCGAATTCTTTAATCTCTACTATTTGATCAATTGCAATTGTAATATCGCCGACCTGCGCGGCGAAGGTGATCTCCGTCTCGCCGACCGCGGTTATCCTTCCGGCGAGGGTTGAGCCGTCGCGCAGCGTGATCATCTGGGTGATACCGGTCTCCGGCACGCGCAACTTGCTTTTGATGTCTTTGGCGCCGGCGGATGCGGCCAGGCAGACGGTCAGACTGATGATAACGCAAGCCATCAGCAATACACGAATAAATGCGAGATGGGGATGATTCATGATTTTTATTCCTTTTCGATAGCTCGCCGGTACGCTCGGCGACTGGATGGGAGGCCCTGCGTCCTCATGTTATAAGACAGGATAAGCCGGTGCCGGTGCGAACGTCAAGCAAATACTATAAATTCCACGCTTTCAGGACAGTTGGAGTCTTGAATAGTGCGATTGGTGTGACAGGGACTGTCAGTTATCGCGGACGGCCTATGCGTCATGTCTCTGTGCGGTGATTATCCTGAAGTAGGAATCTTTTTCCCATGAGGCCAACAGTTCCGTACTGTCGAGCAGTGTAAAGCCGGCTTGCTTCAGCAGGCTGAAAATATAGGATTCTTTGTGCCGATACACCTTGCCACCGTAATCGGGATCATGACGCGAATAGACGCCGCTCTGGACCTTGCGGTAGCCTTTACACGCTTCCGAGTCATACTCGAAGAAATCAAAACCGAAAATGCCGCCGGGTTTGACAAGCCGGGCGGCTTCCGAAAACAGGTCGTTGAGATTGCCGAAAAAGTGAAGGACGCCGATCGAGACGGCGTGATGGAAACTCTCGGTTTCGAGCGGCCACGGCACGTCGGCCAGGTCATGCTGAACCAGGCTGGCGGCCAGATCTTTATCACGGCATCGCTCCAGCATCGACGGCGACTTGTCCAAACCGTGAACTTCCAGCCCGGCCTTGTGGAAGCGGGCCGAGCCCAGACCGGTGCCGATGCCAATATCGAGCAGGGTCTGGCCGGGGCGAAGGTGCATATACATCAGGCCGAAGATGACCCCGGGGACATGCCAGCCCATTTCGTCGCTTTTGGCGTCGTAGGT
>CBFCYQ010000143.1:0-7439 GCA_965602205.1 uncultured bacterium
CAGCTGAACACGCTGTCCTTCAGAAACACCTCGTCCGGCAGAATCGACTACGAGTACGAGTTAAAAGGAACGATTCAACGGTGCGCGGTTGCGGCCGACGGCGACTGGTTGGCCGTGGCGACGGCTGACGCCGAAAGCCGGAAGTTTTCGCGGCTGGGACTGTGGGAACTTACTATAGACGCGCCGGCCACGACCTGCCTGGGCAGCCGGTTTACCATTACATCACCTGAGTGGCCGCTGATCAAATTCGGGGGGCCATTTGTGGTCGCGGTGCTGCCGTTCGGCAGTGCCGACGACTCCGACAACCTGGGCCTGTCGGTCCCGAGATTCCTGGAGAGCAAGCTGGTCAACAGCCCGCAAGTGCGGATCGTGGAAAGAAGCAAAATCGACGAGGTCATCAAAGAACTCGAATTTCAGAGGTCGGGATATACCGAGCAGCAGGCGGCCGAGATCGGCAAGATTCTTGGGGCGCAATACCTCATAACGGGCAGTGTTGATGAGTTGGGGCACGATAAAATTATCTCGGCAAAGCTCATCGACACGGAGACATCGGAGATACTGGGTATTCGGGAGGTGCACTGCAAGGCCTGCAGTCTCGAAGAAATCTTCGAGGCCGTGGCCCTGCTGGCGCCAACTATCGCTGTTTTTTAAGCCAACCGGTCCGGTGGCCAGCAGTTCCGGATCGAAAGACCGGACGTATCCGCGCCGGGCTGAGCTGTCGACGCTTCTCGTCAACGGGGCCTCAGTCCCCTTCAAGTTCTTTCAGCGCCTCGGCGGCGCGAGTGTTCTCCGGGTTGAGTTCCAGGGATTTCTTGAAGTTTTTCACCGCCAGGTCTTTATCCCCCAGATCCTTATAGGCTCTGCCGATGTTGTTATAGCACATCCAGACGTATTCACCTTCGGGATATTCGCCGGCGGCCAGTTCGAAGAATTTTATGCCGTCTGCCAGTTTTCCGTTGCTGTGCAGCTTGAAGCCGATTATTACCAGGTCAACTTCCCGGAACATGTATTCGTCCGCCTGATCGGCCTTCAGCCGCCGATAAAGCGCAATGGCCGCGTCGGCGCCTTTTTCCGTGTAGGCATGGTACATCGGCTCGTAGATTTTCTTCAGAGGCGGTCCTTCGGAATCGGTTCCCTGCAAGGCCTCGACCAGGTATTTCAGCCACTGGTTTCTGTCGACATAACTGCCCTCGAATGATGCCCAGTCCTTCAGAACATCCTCTTTTTTAAGCGCGGCCAGGTCTTTGCCCGCGGCCAGCCCCTCCTCGACCGTTTTTTGTGTCTGGACGAGCATCTTGTGGAAGGCCCGGAAATCGTCCATCGTGCAATCTTCGCCGTGGCCGGGGACGATCTTAACATCGTCGGGCAGCACGCCGATAACTTCCCCGACAATTTTCGGATATTTCAGAATATCACCGGTGACGCCATCGACGGAGGGGAAGTGGAAGCCGTTGGACAGGGCACCCACACAAACAATGCGGGAGCCGGTGAACCAGACGATTATATCGCTGTTGTCATGCGCTCCCGGAAAAGCGATGAGCTTGATCTCTTCGCCGTTAAAACGGAGCGACAGCGAATCCGTAAACGTCAGCCGGGGCAGGGACCAGTCGGGGAATTCATCAAACAGGTAGCTTCCCGACGTCAGTCTCGGCCTGACGTTCTTGTGGCCGATTATCAGCGGCTTGGGGCCGAAAGCAATATTCCCGGCCGTGTGCTCTACATGAGAATGCGTGCTGATAATGATATCGGGCGTTCCGTTTCCAAGCGACTGTATCTGCGCCTTCAACGCTTCCCCTGTTTTCTTCTGCCCGGCGTCGACCAGCAGGATGCCGTCCTCCCCGATAGAAGCAACGACCTTTACCGTGTAACCGCCCCCGTCGGTGGTCAACTCGTAAATATGATCGGTGAGCCGGTTAATCTCGAAGACCGGCTCTTCCTGTGCAAAGGCGGTCATGGTCAACATGGTGGCCGCAATCGCGGTGATAGAGACTGTTAGAAAAGACATATGAGACTCCTTTCCGACTGACGCCCCACACTTGTTTTCAACCGGTGTGCGGCACAAAAAACGCCACAAAAGTCGGTGTCGCCCGTATAATCCTATTGTTGGCGGCGTCACCGGCAAAATGATTTTATTGGTTACTTTACGTTGGACATCACCACCAGGTTACATTATAATAATGATCGATATGAAAAATCGCAATTTGCTGCCGGTCGGAGCCAAGCCGGCGCCGGGCGAGTTGGCCTTTGTCCAGGGTTACGCCAACCTTCTGCGTTTTATTCAGATGCGGCACGACATCGACGGTGTGGCCGCCCTGAAAACGTGGTTGGTGCGACATGGTTTGCTGTCGGCGGCGGGCCAGGTGGATCGCGGCGACCTTAAGCTGGCCCTGTCATTTCATGATGCCCTGCGGGGTCTGCTCAGGGCCAACGATGGCTCTCAGGTGGAGGAGAGTGTTGTCCGACAACTCAACCGGTTGGCCGGGAGATTTGACCTGACAGTGGTTTTTGGGGCGGACGGCGCCGCCCGGCTGGAACCGGCTGCCCGGGGTGTTGAAAAAGCCCTGGGACGATTGCTGGCGGTGGTAATCCGGGCCATGGCGGATGGTAGTTGGTGGCGTCTCAGGGCCTGCGGCAACTCGGATTGTCAGTGGGTCTATTACGATTCTTCGAAAAACCGTTCGGGCCGCTGGTGCTCGATGTCGGCCTGCGGGGGACGTGCTAAAGCCCGTGCCTATCGGCAACGCCGGGCAAGTCGTCAATAAATCGTCGAAAAGGAACGGCCGGTTCGGCGTTGTCCAGTCCTGCCAGGGAGGAATTCCAGTGGAATAAAAGCCCCCGGGTCTGCCGGTCAGGACAATTCAGAAGTGGCACCTCATCCGGGTATTAAAGCACGAAAGGCGGGAGCCTTTCGGTTCCCGCCTTTGGCCAACTGGCGACAGATGACGTTGGGCTTATTAGACCCGACGCATATGCCAGGTCAGGCGTCCCTGCCTCCAGAGTCTTTTTGTCTACATATCAATGACGGCTGTCGGAGCGTCCTTTGAATTCTGAATCTGTTCAAGGCCTTATTCCCCCTGTCGTAAGAGGAGGCTTTGTCGGGCCTTGGAAGAATCAAGTCAAAACAATATCGGGTATAAACTACCAGACTAACCCATAATGTCAAGTATTATTTGAGTGATCTCTGCAACCGGGGCACGCGGGCGCCGGCCATCCGGGTCGCCAGGCGAGGCGGCATTACCGGGCTCTCGGTGGTCAAATAATAATGGAGAGATTTGTCAAGAAAAACCGTTTATTTGCCGAAAATATAATACACAATTGTTGGGAGGGCCTCGTTTGCCCAAGGTCGAAAAGACAGAGACAACCGTCGACCGGTTCATGCCGGTACATCTGGATTCGCTGCGGATTGATTCCATCCTGAATTTTGATCTGTATATCCGTACGGGTACGGACTATGTCCTTTACCGCGCCTCGGACCAGCCCTTTACCGAAGAAAACCGATCCAGCCTGCTTCAATACAACGTGAAGGTGTTATATGTCGCCGGTGAGAAGCGGCACCAATACCAGGAGTATCTCGAAGCCAACTTAAAGAACATCGTTTTGGATCCAACCATCGAGGAGACGGCCAAGGCGGGTATCGTTTACGATTCTACCAAGCTCCTCGTCAAGGACGTGCTGGACAACCCCACGCTGGGGAAGAACATTCAGCGCAGTCAAAGCCTGGTGGATTCGACGGTGGCCTTCATACTCACCGGGAGGAACGCCTTTCACAGTCTTTTGCGGGTTATGTCGTTCGACTACTACACCTACACGCATTCGGTTAATGTCTGCACGTTCTCCCTGGCGCTGGCCCAGTTTATCGGTATCGATGATGTACAGGAACTCTGCCAGCTGGGTACCGGCGCACTTCTGCATGACGTGGGGAAGACCATGATACCGGAGGCGGTTCTTCAGAAGCGCAGCCGCCTCAGCGAACGCGAATGGGAGCTGATCAAGTCGCATCCCCAGTGGGGTGTCGATATTCTCAAAGAGACTAACTTGATCGCAGAGAGATCGTATGACCCCGTACTTGAGCATCATGAACGAGAAGACGGTTCGGGCTATCCCCGGGGTCTCAAGTCCAACGATATCCACCCCCATAGCAAGATCGTAGCTATCGCGGATGTTTTTGATGCCATGACGACACGTCGGGTGTACCGTTCGGCGGTGGCGCCGTTCGTAGCGTTAAAAGAGATATTTGACCAGGAAGGTGTTTTCGACCGCTCGTTTCTCGAAAACTTTACCCTGCTGATGGGTCCCGCCGGGCAACACAAACGCCGGTAGACTCTCCCGGCATGTCATGCCGTCTGAGACCGTCTTGCTATCTTATGTCCGCGATCGTTTCCCGGCTGCAATCCCTCATTAATAGGCGCAGCCTCTGCGATAGTCGCCAGGCTCGCCACTTTTCAAGAACAAAATCAAAACGCTTCCGTATAGAACGGTATGCATCAATGCGTGCTGATAGTGTTGGGTCTTTCAGGCTTTGGCCTGAAACGGTAGTGCTGGAAGAGTAGTTACACAATTACATGTGCGTGCAGGCAGCTATCGCAGCGCGCTCGAAAGACGGCAGAAAGGGGGCAGTAGATGTCCGCTACCAGAAGTACGGCGTTGTCTATCTGTGCCATAATCGCCTCGGGGCTGATCGTATCGGCCGCCGCCGCGACGGCTTCGGACACGTTTCAACCTGTTTTCCATCCAACAATGGAGGTTTCCAATGCATCGGGCGCTATAAAGATCGACGGTAACCTGGACGATCCGGGGTGGAAAAATGCCGGCTGGTCTGACAACTTCGTTGAAAGGTCCCCCGGCGACAACATCAAACCCCAAGTGGAAACGAAGGTACTGGTTACTTACGATCGTGATTACCTATATGTCGCTTTTGTCGCCTATGATGACCCGGCGACCATAAGGGCAACCATGTGCCAGCGCGACCAGTTCTTTGGTGATGACTGTGTCATGGTCTTGATTGACACTTATGGAGACGCCTCCTGGGCCTACGAGTTTTTCGTGAATCCGTACGGTGTTCAGAAAGATCTTTTGTGGACGAACATCGTCGGCGAAGATTCCGGTTACGACCTGATATGGAATTCCGCCGCCAAAATTACCCAGTCCGGCTACCAGGTGGAGCTGGCGGTGCCTTTTACCAGCATTCGTTTTCCCAACCAGGACGTGCAGACGTGGCGGATGGACTTCTGGCGGAATCATCCCCGGGAGAGCTACCACCAGTATTCCTGGGCAGCCAATGACCGCAACGAGCAATGCTGGCCATGCAAGTGGGGCACCGTCAATGGGATTCGGGACGTCCATCCCGGCAAAGGGATTGAGATCCTGCCGTCGTTGATCGCCACCCAGTCCAGTTATGTTACCGACGGTTACGACCCGGAGATTCCTTTTGCGAAGGGCAAGGCGGACGGTGAGGTCTCGCTGGGCGGAAAATACGCGGTCACTTCCGATATCACCCTTGAGGCTACCGCCAATCCGGACTTCAGCCAGATTGAGGGCGATGCCGCGCAGATTGACGTGAATACCCCGGTGGCTCTTTTCTTTCCTGAGCGGCGTCCGTTTTTCCAGGAGGGAAGAGACATCTTCAGGACCCTGTTCAACTCCTTTTACACTCGTACCATCAACGATCCGCAACTGGCGGCCAAGCTCACCGGGCGGTCCGGCCGCTATCGTTTCGGGTTTGTCACGGCCGTCGATGAGAACAGTTTTTACCTCGTTCCCAGGGAGGAAAGCAGTGTGCGGCCGTTCAACGTCGGCAAGAGCTACGTCAATGTCTTCCGCGCCATGCGGTCTATCGGGGGAAGCTCGCAGGTCGGCCTTATGGTGAACGACCGGCGATACGAGTCCGGGGGTTCCAATTCGGTGGTGGCCCTGGATCAGAGAATCCGGCTGTCGCGAAGCTACAGCATCGACGGCCAGTATATCATGACTGTTACCGACGAGCCCAATGACAGCGCCCTGTATTACAATCCGTCAACGCTTAAGAAGGGCGATTACACTTTTGGCTTTGACGGGGAGTCGTACACCGGCTACGGTTTCATCACCCGGTTCAGACGGAACGCCCGCCACTGGAATTTCTTCGTCGACTATAACCAGGTCGGGCCGGCTTATCGCACCGAAACCGGTTATGACCCGTGGGTCAATTACAGGAATTTCTCAACCTGGACCGGCTACAATTTCAACTTCGACAAGGGGTTCACCGAGCGTATCACGCCCCAGGTTTATTTTGAGACGAGGTGGAATTTCGAAGGCGTTCGCAAGTGGAGTCACCTGAACATCTCCTGGGATCAGCATTTGAGATTTGCACAGACGTATTTCGCCCTGGCTTACAATACGGGTTCCGAACTGTGGAGTGGAGAGCGCTTCAATGACCTCTGGCACATCCATTTCGATGGCGGCAGCCGGATAAGCGAAAAGCTTGGCTGTTCGTTCTCAGTCGAACGCGGCGTCGGGGCGGCTTTGAATGTCCTGGATAAGGGTGACGAGCTGGCGTTTTCCGCCGGTCTTGACATCAAACCGATTGACCGTTTGCTGATCGAACCGGACTTTGACTACCTGAAAAGCAGTCACCGCGAGACCGGCGACAAGCTGTTCGAAAACTATGTTGCCAGGACCCGCCTGCGCCTCCAGGCCACCAAGGCGCTTTCAATCAGGCTCGTGGTTCAGTACGCTTTCAGAGAGGTGCTCGTCCCGATGCAGAACGGTGCGGTGACGAATAATGTGATGGTAACCGACCGGCACTGGGATATCGACCCCCTGATTACGTTCAGATTGAGTCCGTTCACGGTATTCTACGTCGGCACCACTTACGACTATGACCGCCTGCCGTATGATCCATACCCATTTTATCAGCCCGAGCCGGATCCCAGTCATTCACCGGTATGGAAACTTTCCTCCCGGCAGGTTTTCATGAAATTGCAGTATTTGTTCCAGACCTAATTGCATTGCATTTTATATTGATGAAAAGGGAAGCAGCCCATCGGCCGCTTCCCTTTTGCCGTTGTCGCATCGTGTGGGTTGCGGTTTGCCGCATTCCCAGGCAACAAAAGCCGGCAATTTTCGTCAATGATAATAATTGGATTGTCAATGAACGTGGTGCCGCCTGGCGCCGCGAGTGGCTCCAACCGCAGGGTAAAGAAAGAGTGTCAGAATGATCAGGTCACAGGGAGATGGAGATTATGAAGAGGTTCGCAGCGATTCTTGTCTTTGTTTTTGGTATTGTGCTGAACTACTCGCCGGGTATCGCGCAGGTAGAAACGTACTCGTCCTATGAGCAGTACTATGATGCCGTCAACGAATTGGAGGGCCGGGGGGAATACGACGAGGCTCTAAGACTTGTTCAGGGCGTCTGGGGGCAATTTCCCGAACGCCGGTTCGATCTGTCCAAGGAACTTCTGTAC
>CBFCYQ010000144.1:0-7415 GCA_965602205.1 uncultured bacterium
CATTTACCAAATCAGCGGTCCCAACCGCCGTTATCCGGATAAAAGGTGATTTGACGCTGCTTTGGGGCGTGTTGACAACGCCGTTTTTGATTGTAAAAGGCACCAGAAGCTCGGTGAAATCGGTCCGCGGTCGCCAACAAACTTGTTGCCGCCCCCATAACAAAGCGGTTATACTGAGAATCAGCGTCAACATGTGCGCCCGGCTGCGAACCAATAGGCCCCGGACGTGTTATAACTGGCAAAGGACAAGCAGTAACCAGGAGTTGGAATGCCAAGTATGATAGTCTCCATTTTGCTTTTGACATCGATAGCGGTAGCGGCGGTTCCCCCGGCGGGGATCCAGCAGTATATCTACGACGCCCGGGACAGAGTCATGCCGGCGCTGGTTCATATCCAGCCGGTTATCCAGAACTACCAGACCGGCGAGTTGGAAAAGCAAGCCGTTATCGGGTCCGGGGTGATATTTCATCCGGAGGGTTACGTGGTCACGAACTACCACGTGGCCGGCAAAGCGAAAAGGATAATTTGCACGCTTTTTGACAAAGAATTGATATCGGCGCAGTTCGTGGGCGGCGACCCGCTGACCGACATTGCCGTCATCAAGCTGGACCTGGACGAACACCAGGGCCCCATCCAGATGGCGGAGTTCGGCGATTCCGATTCGGTGCAGGTCGGTCAGCACGTGCTGGCCATGGGGTCCCCCCTATCGCTGTCGCGTTCGGTTTCTGCCGGGGTGGTTTCCACCAAGGACCGCTATTTCTCATCCGAGGTGCGCCTGCCCACGGGAGAGCGCACAGGCCGGTACAACCTCTGGATTCAGACCGATGCGGCTATCAATCCCGGCAACTCGGGCGGCCCACTGGTGGATTTATCCGGCAGGATTATCGGAATAAACTCACGGGCGACAATGCTGGCAAATAACCTGGGGTTTGCCATACCGATAAACATCGTCAAAGAAGTCACCAGCGCGATTCTGGCCGACGGCAAAGTGACCCGCAGTTGGATCGGTCTGCACTGCCAGGCTTTGCAGGAACTCGAGGATTACTTCGGGGCCCGGGACTACAGCGGCGTGCTGATCTCGTCGATCGATCCCGGCTCTCCGGCGGAAGCGATATTCCTCAAGGCGGGAGATATCATCCTGGAGGTGGACGGTGTGGCGGTATCGGCAAGGTTCGTGGAAGAGCTTCCAGCTTTTTACGCCATGATAGCGCAGAAGAAGCCGGGCACGGAGATCACCCTGAAGGTGCTGCGCGATGAAGTGGTCTACAGTTTCAGAGTCACGACCAAGCAACTGGGTGATCTTCAGGGCGAAGACTTCGAATGCAAGAGTTGGGGTTTCACGGTCAAAGCCATCACGCACCAGATGCAAATAGAGAACCAGCTAAGGGACACGGCGGGCGTTTATGTCGTGGGCGTGAAAATGACGGGCCCGGCCGACACCGGGGGGCTGCGCCGGCGAGATGTAATCAAGAAAGTCAACAAAGAGTCCATAGCGGATCTTAACAGCTTCACGGGTCTGTACCGTCGCCTGGGAGAAAGCGGGGAGCATAAAGTCCTGCTCACAGTAGGGCGCAACGGCGCCACCAGGTTTGTGCTTCTCAACATTGATAAAAGGCAGGGAGATACTGCGAATGAATAGATTGCAGAAGAGTGTTGTTCCGGTGCTGGCGGTGGCGGCAGCCGCGGCGGTGGTAACGCTGGGTGCACCGGCGGCGGCCCTGGCGCAGGATTTCGATTTCGAGCAACTTGAAAAGAAAATACGCGCCTACACCGTCATAGTTGATATCAAGATCGAGGTCTCGTTCGGAATGCACACCAGCGAACAGGTGGAGCGATTGCTGGGAACGGTTGTATCCGAGGACGGCCTGGTCATGTTTCACGGAGCCTCCCTGGGCAATGACGCGGCCTTTTCTTCGATGGCCGGCCTGATGATAAAGACGACTCCCACCAGAATAGATATAAGCACCCTTGACGGCCGTGAGTATGAAGGTCAGTATGTCGGTGTAGACCGGTTTACCAAGATTGGTTTCGTGCGAATTGTGGGCGTCGAGGAGTCTTTTACGCCGGTGAAGTTCGAGTCGGACCGGGCCTTCAAGACCGGTTCCTGGCTGGCCCTTTACATGCTTCTGCCCGAGTTTGTCAATCCGCCGCTGGCGGCGGACGTCGGCATGCTTTCATCGATAGTGGAATCGCCGGAGTATTTCCCTCTAACGGTGGGCTTCAACGCTTTGCAGATGAACTCCGTGCTGTACGACGAAAACCTCCAGCCGGTGGGAGTTTTGGGTACTTTGCTTGACCCGTCGGTGGCAACCGCGGATCCCAGCGGCCTGCTGGAGTCCTTCCAGCAATTCGGGATGCCCCTGCTGGGCGTTATCACCGTTGGGCGGCTCAATAAGATTATCGCCGATCCGCCTCAGAAGGGGGAAATCGACCGGGGCTGGCTGGGAATTTCTTTGCAGGCCCTAACCTCCGAGATGGGTGAATTCTGGAATCTGAATGTCCCCGGGGGTATTATCGTAAATGATATCGTGGCCAACTCCCCGGCCGAAAAAGCGGGACTGGTGGTTGGAGACATTATCTTCGAGGTAAATGGCCAGCCGGTCGAGGTGGACAAAGAGGAGGAGATAGCAATCTTTCAGCGGCTCATTGCCGAAATGGGACCGGAAGCATCCGTGGAGGTGCTGTTACTGAGGCCCGGCGAGCGCACCACCGACACGCTGACGAAAGTAGTGACACTGGAGAAGGCCCCACTGGCGGCAACGGAAGCTGCCGAATATGAGATAGAGTCTCTGGAAGTCAAAGTCCGGGATCTTGTTTTTGCCGACTATATGTTCTACCAGCTTGACCCCGACGAATTCGCCGGGGTGGCGGTATCGGAGTTGAAACCGGGGGGGCTGGCCGATATCGGCGGGCTTGGACTGGGTGACATCATTCAGAGGATCAATAACCTGGAAATCTCATCGGTGGATGACGTCAGGAGTCTTCTGGAGCAGTTGCAGGCAGAAAAGCCGGAGGAAGTTATCTTTTTCGTTTGGAGGGATAACAAGACTCTGTTCGTGAACGTCAAGACGGACTGGCGTTAGCCGCCCGGCAGCCCGTTTTGGTGGGTGAGTATTTCGGGAATTGGCGGAAAGATCACCGGAAGGCTTGCGTTTAGGCGCTTATCAGTGTATAATATGCAAGGTTGCACAATATTACCGACTACGAACCCGGCTGCGTACGGCTGTCTGGGGCGGGCAGGTGTTTTTTGGGCTTATCCTGCCGCGTTATGATAATGCAGAAGTTCTAACTCATTTACTTCGTACAGGTTACTTTCTCGAGCCAGTTTTTGTCGTAGCAGGAACAAATCAGGAATGTTTTTTTAAGCCAGCGGCACACCGTTTGCGCAAATGCCAGATGGTCTTTGTCCGCGCACAGGCGCTTAGGACAGCCGCTACGAAGACAGGATCTCGAATATAAATCGAAGGGGTGAGCCCTATGAGAATCAAAGCAAACTATATATTTCTGATCGGATTGTTACTGTTTCTTACGGCCGGACTTCACGCTACTCCGATTTTCTACCCGGGGGTCGTCTCGGTTGATACCGTAGAAGCCTTCCCCGGCGACCAGTTCGCCGTCAAGGTGAACCTGACGGGTAACGACGCCAACATCTCGGGTCTGACCATCCCTCTGAAGTACGCCAGCCCGTATTTAACGATTGATTCGGTCTCGTTTATCGGGACCCTGAAACCGGCCGAAATCAGCGGGGCGGCCTATATTGACGCCGAGAATCATATTGTCAAGATATCCTACGTTCCGGGCATTAGTGCCGACATGCCCTTCTTTTCGGCGCCTTCCGGTCTGCTGGCGCGGATATTTTTCAAGCTCGACAACAATGCCCTCCCGACGATAATACCCATCGATTCCATGAACGTCGACTCGGTGATAGGCGGTACCGTCCATTACTGGCAACGGATCGAGTTCAGCGACAACACCGGCGAAATGTTTTACCTCCCGGATTACGTTCCGGGCGCGGTTATCGTCCGGCAGTATACCGACGTGGACGAGGGTCTGCAGGCCGGTCTGCCGGGCAGTTTCGCCCTGAACCAGAACTACCCCAACCCGTTCAATCCTTCGACAGTCATAGGCTTTGCGCTACCCAGAGCGGGGCATGTCCAACTGGAGGTGTTCAATGTCCTGGGTCAGACGGTGGCCACTCTGGTCGACCGTCGGATGGCCGCCGGGTCACACCAGGTTGAGTTCGACGGCGCAAATATGCCCAGCGGGATATATTTCTATCGACTGAAGCACGCCGAGGGGGCGGAAACCAAAAAAATGATTCTCATCAAATAAACTCATTGCAGACACCTGCCGATTATATCAGGGACAGCACCGAAACGGGCTGTCCCTGATTTTTTTTTGATTGTGAAACATGATTGAAGCGGTAGAGCAGAAAAGACAGGTAAAGGTCGGCGATTACCTGATAACCGGGAAAATCGGTCAGGGCGGGATCGCCGAGATTTACAAGGGGAGGCAGGAGTCTCTTAATCGCGATGTCGCTATAAAGATACTCTCCTCGAAGCTTACCAGCGAACCCGACATTGTCAAGCGTTTCGAACGGGAATCGATGGTGATCGCCCGGCTGTCGCACCCCAATATCGTACATGTTATCGACAAGGGGGTGGCCGGCGGGCGCTATTATTTCGTGATGGACTATGTTGACGGCACGTCTCTGCGGCAGGTCATTGACTCGCCGCAAATCCCGCTGAAGACCAAACTGGATATGATCGTTCAGGTTTGCAAGGCCCTGGATTACGCCCACAAGAACGGCGTTATCCACCGTGATATCAAACCGCCGAATGTCCTGATTGACCGGGAAGGCAACGCCCTGGTAGCCGATTTCGGTATTGCCCAGATGGTGTCCACGCCGGAGAGCGAAATGACTTCATCGGACGTGATCATGGGAACGCTGGCTTACATGTCTCCGGAGCAGAAGCTAAGCTCGACGAATGTCGATCAGACGACGGACATTTACGTGGTAGGCGTCATGCTGTACGAAATCCTCTTGAACAAAAAGCCCCTCGGGCACTTCAAGCTGCCATCGGAAGCTGACAAGACGATTGACGTCAAGTTTGACAATATCATTCTCAAGTGCCTGGCCCAGGAGGCCAAAGACCGCTACCAGACGGCCGTGGAACTCAAGGACGCTATTCTCGAGGCCACAGGCGAGGAGAGGAACGGTGGCACGACGAGCGAGTTTTCCATGTCAGGCACCGACTCGTTTCAGGGCAAATGCCGCTATCTGGACACGATCAAGGAAACGAGGTTCAATTCCACCGTTCTGGTCGAAAACCGCGTCAACAAGAAACTGTTTGTCATCAAGAAACACCAGCATGGAGAAGCCGG
Source organism: uncultured bacterium (assembly GCA_965602205.1). Lineage (GTDB taxonomy): Bacteria > Zixibacteria > MSB-5A5 > GN15 > FEB-12 > DAOUUR01. Next base: position 5,386 of record CBFCYQ010000144.1, read on the forward strand.
CCGGAAGGAAGCTAACATTCTTAAATCGCTGAAGCACGAGAACATCGTCAACATCTACGGCTCCGGCGGCGACAAGAAAACGACCGTTATTATCACCGAATATGCCCCGGGAGGTTCGCTGGCCGACCGCATGGTTCGTCGGTATGACTGGGAAAAGGCCATGAAAATCATTCTGGCGGTGGCGTCGGGATTGGCCTTCGCCCACAAGAACAATATTGTCCACGGTAACCTGCGGCCGTCGAACATTCTCTTTGACGCCGATGAGGAAGTCAAGATTTGCGACTTTGGCCTGGCGGGGCACTACGACGCGGCCGGCAAAAAGAACTGGTATGCCGCGCCGGAGCGAAAGAGATCGAGGCAAGGCGACATCTACGCGCTGGGCGTGATATTGCACCAGATGCTGACCAATCGCAATCCCAGTTACGATTCGGGAAGCAACCTGCTAATCGACGGCAGCATGAAGGCTACGGTATCGGAGGATGTGTGCGGCATGCTTTCCAGACTGCTGGCCATTCGAGCCGGTCTTCGCTACAAATCTTTTGACGAATTTCTCGCTGACTGGGACGATTTTGACCAGCGCCGCCGCGCCGCCGCGGCCCGGAAAATCGAGCCGGAGGCACCGCCGGAACCGGGGCGGGGCGGGATGCCCATCTGGGCCTATGCTATTGTGGCTCTTCTGATTATAGTCGGCGTCCTGTCGGGGATGTACTTCGCCGGCCTCTTCAACTGACCGCCTCGCCGTTACCAGTCCATCGCTACTATTTATTCTTCGCAATGAAGCCTCAATACCTCTCTTGCCTGCCGAGGGAACCGGCGGTATCATGACTATATGAAGCAGGTGTTAATTCTGGCAGGTCTGCTTGCCGTCGTGGGCTGTGATGACGACAGGAGTGGTGTCAGCCCGGACCGGCGACCTCCGGTGACACGGAAGGAATCACAGCCTTCCCTGACGATGGACCGGGAATATGTCTATTACATCAACGATGACACGGTAAACCCGGTCAACAGCGGCATATATCGGGCGCGGGTGAACGCACCTGAGCGTGAGAACGTTATGTACGGCCGGGGGTGGCACTCGCCGACCATGTCGTGCGCCGGAGACAGGCTGGCCTGCCTCGACTCGACGGGGAGCATATACTATTACAGTGTCGCTAACAAGAGCCTGTCTGCGTCGGCCATCACCGAGAAATTCGTGTCGATTACGTATGTCAACGACACCCTGCTGGTGGGTGAGCGGGCCGGCTGGCTTTTCCTGGTGAACGAGGCCCGGCAGGCGGTCAGTCTTTTTGCGGCCGGCTGGGACGCAACGTGCTCGGCGGTCGACAGGTTTGTCTGCGTGGCGCGGACCGAGAGCCACCTGTATCATATCGTGCGGTTCGCGGATTTTAACCCGGTGCCGGAGACGCTGCTGACCCTGTGGACGATGGCGGTGCCGCGGTGGCCGTCAAAGGAGGGACACCTCGGACGACTGGCCTTTACGCTGCAGAGTTCGGAAGGCATCGAAGTGCACACCGCCACCGCCGGCGAGATCGGTTCCACCCTCATATGCGAAACGTGGCACGTCAAACCGTACCTGATTGACTTCAACCTGGTGATTTTCGCCGGTCCGGACGGCCGCTTCTATCGGGCCGACTTTGACGGAGAGAGCATCTTTCCGTGGTGGCACGCCGTGCTGCCCGGTTGAACCTTAGATCATTTTGAAGACAAAGCCAATCGCCAGTGTCTCCTTGAAACGACCTTTATCGACAACCTCTTTGTCATAGAGCAGTTGCGTGTAGAGATTGACGGTAACGATCTTTGTAAGTGAGGCGCTGACGATGTTCTCCCAGTTGACATCTATCGCCTTCCAGTCATCCTCGTACGGGGTTCCCTTCACCTGGTCGCTCTTCGAGAAGAAGAGGGCCTTGTACAGCGTCAGCTTGCCGGTGTACTTGAGCTTGTCATTGAAAGTAAAGGTGGCATCGGTCACCGATTCCAGGCCGGTGTCGGTGAGGGTCGAGTCGGCAGTATTGAGATCTTCGTCGATAATA
>CBFCYQ010000145.1:0-7396 GCA_965602205.1 uncultured bacterium
AAACACAACATCGGGCGCGATTTCTTCGTCAACAGCGGCAAAAATCTCGTCGATGTCATCCGCCTCAAAGAGCACTACCGCGATGAAATCAAACCGCTTATCAAAGTCGACGGCGTGGAGCACATTGACCGCGCCTATAAAAAGGGGCATGGCGTCATTGGCATTACCGGCCATATCGGCAACTTCGAACTGCTGGCCGTCTTCCTGGCCGAACTCGGATACCCCGTCGCCGTGATCGGACGCGAGATGTATGACCCCCGCATGGACCGCTTTCTCGTGGAAAACCGCGAAGCCCTGGGCCTGGCCAACATCGCCACCACCGACTCACCCCGCCGCCTGGTCGAGTGGCTCAAAGACGGCGGCATTGTCGGCATCCTGATCGATATCGACTCCTCGCGCGTCAGGGGTATGTTCATGCCGGTATTCGGACGCCTGGCCCAGACACCGGTCGGGCAGTCGGTCCTGAGCCTCAGGACAGGCGCGGCCCTGGTACCCGGCGCCTGCCTGCGAAATGCCGACAACACCTATCGCATCACCTTCAAACCCGAGGTCACGATTCAGCCGTCGGGTGATTTTGACCGGGACGTCTACGATCTGACCCTCAAATGCAGCCGGGTTCTGGAATCGATTATCCATGGGAACAAATCGCAGTGGATATGGATACATAACCGCTGGTGCGCCCGGCCGCAAGAAACCGCTTGACATCCGCCTCATTTTTGAGACCTTTAGCGCCGATACTCGTATTAATAGAGTAGATTATGATAAAGATTCGTTTCAGCTTGTTTTTTGCCCTTGTCCTGGCGGCCGGCTGGCTATTCGCCTGCAGCAGCGAGAATGCCCCCTCCGGTGACCGGGCCGGTGTTACCGATAGTGCCCTTTTACCCGACTCCGACCTCCGGGGCGCCAAGATATACTTATATGACAAAGGCCAGGTGACAACCGAGATTCGGGCCGACAAAATTATCAAGTTCGAAAAACAGGATTCCACGGTAGCATATCAGCTCGATATCGATGTCTTCGACTCTCTCGGCCAGATATCAACCGTCGTTACGGGTGACTCGGGAGTAATTCGGGAAGCCCATAACCAGTTGTTCATTTACGGCAACGTCGTGGTTGAAACCGCCGACAGCGCCAAGCTGGAGACCGACTTCCTTTTCTGGAACTCGGTCACCAATCGCATCCAGGCGCCGGCCGATATTTTCGTGAAAGTCACTCGCGGTCAGGATATTATGACCGGTTACGGGTTGGAAGCCGACCAAAAACTGTCCTCTATAAAAATCCTAAGACCCGTCTCCGGAACCATTTACGACACCAAAGAAATAGACGAGCTTTAAACTCGGGTATCCCTCTGCCTTTCAGGCCGCTCGGCCAATTAGTTCTTGCATGAAGGCCTGCTTAGTCTATATTGAATATATAAGACAGCACCACCCGGTTGGCATGACCGGGCGGCAGTCTCAGTGTTGGGCCTGGATTTACTTCTTACACCGAAAGGCTCGCCCGTTCTTCGTTAATCAAACAGAGGTGTCCTTTGGCCTTTCAGGCCCGTACCTTGCAGGTAAGGGACGAGCCGGCTGCTCGCTCCTGCAGGTGATACAGGGAATATGTGTTATGAGAAAAGCGCTGACTATCTTAGGGGCGCTGGCGCTGATTGTGTCTATGTCGCCCACCGCAGATGCTGCGACCATTAATGTTCCCGCCGATCAACCCACAATCCAGGCCGGTATTGATGCCGCTGCCGACGGTGACACCGTCCTCGTGGCGCCGGGACTCTATCCCGAGAACGTCAACATCGGCAAGCGTATAGTTCTGACCAGTTCCGGGGGACCAACGGTCACGACCATCGAGGGTCAATCCTACTATTCAGCAACAGTTGCAGTAACGATTGCCGACGAGCCTTTCGGCACGGAAATATCCGGATTCACGATTACGGGAGGCCGCAGGTCGGGTATCCTCTGCTCGGCAGCGCACTCCCGTGTTACCATCAGAAACAACATCATCACCGGTAATTATTCTGGCGTTGGTTGGCCTCAGGCCGGAGGCATTACCACGACCTACAACCAGGGGGGTGTGATCGAGGACAACGTAATCTTCGGCAACGAGTCCGGCGCCATGAATCTCCGCTGGAGCGAAAACGACACGATTCGTTATAACATCGTGTATGATAACGGTGGTTTCGGTGAGATCGGATGCGAGCGGGGCAACTCCTTGATACATAACAACACTCTGATTCCGACTTCGTCTGCCGGCATCGTCAATCAGTACGACGGCACTATCGACGTAAGGAACAACATAATCGTGGGAGCGCCGGGAGCGGGTATCGATCTCATCGAGGGCGGTTCAGCCTATGCCGCTTACAACTGTATTTACGATTGCGGCTCAATGTACGACGAGGTGGGAACGACTGTCGGCCCGGGCAACATCTCGGAAGACCCGCTGTTTGTCGGCCCCGATGCGCGTATTTACGCTCTCTTGCCGAACTCTCCCTGCATTGACGCCGGTGACCCCGACCCCGTTTACAACGACCCGGACGATTCGCGCAATGACATGGGCGCGATTCCACTTATCTATGACCCGGAGGATCCGGATCATGACTGGCTGGTCAGTAGCGCCGATAATTGCCCTACCGCCTTCAATCCGTATCAGGAAGACGCCGACACTGACGGCATCGGCGATGCCTGCGATGAATGTACCGACACTGATGAGGACGGCTTCGGTAACACGGGTTTTGCCGTCAATACCTGCCCCACTGATAATTGCCCCGACGTTGCCAATCCGGAGCAGACCGACAGCGACGGCGACGGGTCGGGTGACGCCTGCGATTTGTGTCCGGGATACGACGACACTGTGGATGGCGACCTCGACGGGGTTCCGGATGGTTGTGATAACTGCCTCACGGTCAACAATCCCTCGCAGGGTGATTTCGATGGCGACGGCATAGGTGATGCCTGCGACGAATGCACTGACGCCGACGATGACGGCTTCGGTGACCTCGGCTTTCCAGCCAATACCTGCCCGTGGGATAACTGCCCGGAGGATGCCAACCCGACCCAGGATGACACCGATGGCGACGGTGCGGGAGACGCTTGTGACAACTGTGTTTTGACTTACAATCCCGGTCAGCTCGATACCGACGGCGATGGCGCCGGCGATGCCTGCGAGGATGACGATGACGGTGACGGCATCCCCGACGAGAGCGACAACTGCGAGACGGTCTACAACCCCGACCAGGCCGACGAAGACAGCGACGGCTATGGCGATGTCTGTGATTGTTGCGAAGGTATACGTGGCAACGCTAACGGCGATGCCGACGATAAAGCCGCCATCTCCGATGTATCATACTTGCTGGCTTACCTGTACGGAATTCCGGGAGGTCCGGCTCCGAGGTGCTGGGAGGAGGGGAATGTCAACGGTGACCCCGATGAAAGAATCAACATCTCCGATGTTTCCTACATGCTGAACTGGATGTTTGGCATCCCGAGCGGCCCGCCACCGCCTGATTGCCCGTCGAGGTAGGAGAGAAAATATGGCCGTTGGCGATGAACGATGAAAGCAATAGCCGGTGCGCATACAGACATTTGATGCGCCGGCCGATAATAATACAATAGCACGTTTTGCGACAATGACGAAGGAGTGAATGATATGATAAAAGTAATCTCATATCTGGCAGCCGTGGCGCTGATCCTCCTCGGACTCTCCTGGACAACCGTTGCGGCGGGCGATATACCGGCCGAACAACCGGCCGTCATGCCCGGCGGCGATGGCGGGGTCGATGTCCAGGTCTCCCCTGAGCAATGCTGCGTGGACTACCGCGGCAACGCCAACGGCGACACCGGTGATGTGATTGGCGTCGAAGATATCGTATATCTCATCTATTATCTCTTCCGCAACGGCCCGGAGCCGCCGTGCCGGGAAGAGGCTAACGCCAACGGTGATCCCGACGAGACAATCAACATCCTCGATGTTACCTACCTGTTGAAGTACAAGTTTGGCCTGGGACCGCAACCGCCCGCGTGCCCATGATGCAGGATTGGATGAACGCATAGGAGAAAATGCCATGAAAGCAAAATCTGCAATAATAGCGTCTGTCTGCCTGCTCATGTCTTTTGGTCTGGCAAGCGGGCAGGACTTTTCCCTGACCCTGGACCATGTTGATGGACTTCTGTCAACGGATACGCTCGAGCCGAACGATCCGGTAACGTTTTATCTTAGGTTCAGCACCCCCGGCGCCCCAAACGAGGCCATTATAGATGGCGCGACCAACGGTTTCCGGGTGTATTCCCCCGACGGCGCCGGCTGGCAGCCGCTTACCTGGGAATATATCATCTCCGAGTGGCCCAATACTACTTTCTGGAACTACGCCATGGAGATTAACTCGTTCAGCGTCACCGGTTCCGGGGCCGACACCGTCGCCTTTGCGGGCATCGCTCAACTGATGTACGAAAGCGGTGCGCCCCCCGGATTCTCCTCCGTGGTCTATTCCATCACGACACAGGTCGACATCGCCGACTCGGGCAAAACGCTCTGCCTGGACTCCTGTTGGTACCCGCCCGAGAATTCGTGGATCTGGTCGGCCGATACCGGACGGACCTTTGCTGTCTATCCCGCCTGGGACGGTCCGCACTGCTTCACGGTTGGGAAGGGCTGCTGCAAGGGTATCCGCGGCAACGCTAACGGTGATGAGGAAGAAAAAATCAACATCTCCGACATTACCTACGTGGTCAGTTTCCTGTTTGGTATTCCGAGCGGCCCGGCTCCACCCTGTTGGGAAGAAGGCAATGCTAACGGCGATCCCGATGGGAAGGTGAACGTCTCCGACGTCTCCTACCTGCTGGCTTACATGTTCGGGACGCCTGCCGGTCCGGCGCCCCCGGATTGCTGGTAGCGGCTGCTACGGGAAGTCTAAGAAGGGTCAGTTGAGGGAAAAGACTTCGACTGGATTGAAATTGCCCGGCGTCACTTTTACACCATCGACGTGCTGGCGGTGGATGACCATGCCGTCAATCGTCAGAAACTCCGCGCTTATATCATAAGTACCCGGTTCGATTTCAAAATCACCGACGTATATTCTGCCCGGGAGGAATTGCGCCGTTCGCAAATCGGCGTTTTCGGTCAGGTCGGTGGCTACATCGATAGCCGCCTTTTTCAGCCATCCGCCCAGCCCGCCGGTATCGGCCTTTTTCTTGGCCTTGTAGTTGGCCAGCCCCTTGGCCAGCGCCCGGGCCACTGTCCGCAGGTATATCAGTGACTTTTTGGCCTGGAAAGTCTCCACCGCCACTCTGGACACGTCCTCGATTAGCTCGAGCTCGCCGATATACCGCCCGTCAGCGTAGACATTGATGCTGTTCACCGCCGACGGCCGCTCCACCATCTGCGGAATGGCGAACTTGAAATAGAAATCCTCCTTGACATCAATCGGCAGGTGACCGTATTCGGGGTTTTCGGCTTTGGGGTCGTCATACAATATCTGCACCAGTTTCAGTTGTTTGTCGGTGCGCAGCCGCAGGCTGAGCGCTTCTTTCACCGGCGCCAGCCCCGCCAGGCCGATAACACTCAAAACAGCCGCATCTTCCGAGCGCGTCCTTACCTCGGGCATCTCGAAATTATAAATATGCGGCTGCGACTTGAACGCATCCACCAGGAGGTCGTAATCGATGCGGGCGTCATCGGCCTTGCCCTCGGCGGCGTACATGTGCATGCTCAGGTACCGCGCGAAGGCGTTGTTGTAGTAGCGCACCTTGTCGGCCTGGTAATCGATCTGCGCCTGGGAAGTATCCTTCTGGGCGGCGATGCGGAAATCGCGCGCCATATCGGTGTACTTTTGTTCTAATACATCGAGCTTTTCGTTGGCCCGCCGAACCTCCACAAAAGCGCCGTCGAATTTCCTCAGCGCGATATAGTTCAGCGCCATCATCAGATTGGTGTAGAGAACTTCGTAGTCCTCACCGGCGTATTCGAGGGTGTTGTCGTTGAGAACCATCGAAAGCACCGCCCGCGAGACGCTCTTGGTGAAAAGCTCCTCGGCGGCGGCTTCGGCCAGCGTCAGCTTCGCGTTGCTGGCGGTGTAATCCCCCGCGTAATGATTCGCCAGACCGGCGTCGATGAAATAGATCAGCCGGTCTTTCTGGGCGTATTTTTTCTTCTCTTTGGCCTGCTCCAGCTGCGCCACCGCGCCGCTGTAATTGCCCGATCGCAACTCGGCGGTGATCGGTTCGTAAAACTTCTTCTTGGTGGCTACCGAACTGCAGCCGCCGATACAAGCCAGCGCACCGACAACGAGAAGAAGCCGCCCCGGCCTATGGCATAAGGCGGGACGACCCATTTACCACTTTCTGCTTCCCTGGGAGATGCCCTTCTTGATCTTCTTGGTGCCGATCCAGGCTTTTTCGGCCGTCTCGACATGAATCAATTCCAGGTCGGTCTGGTAAAACACCACTTTGGCGCCGCCTTCCTGGTCGACGATGGTCTTGATCGCCCCCACCAGCACGTAATCGGCGCCCGTTTCCTGCTTGAAGCGCTTCATCGTCTCGGGTGAGGCAAACTCCTGCTGGTAGGTGCGCTCGTCGTAGACGTCCTCCCGCTGGACCTTGGCCGCCACGAACTTGACCTGCGCCGAGTTGATCAACTCCCGCTCGAAATCGGTCGTGAAGGTCTCGGTGTTGATATGCTCGCTGGACAGATTGCGGATAGTGCTCACCGTCACCACCGGCTTGCGCCCCTCTTTGGCCGCGAATTCCGTCAGCCACGCCCGCTGCAGGCAATCGCCGACCATCTCCTCGGCCACCAGCCGGCTGTCGGTGTCGTTCCACTTGCCGCTGAGGTCCGTGACCGACTCCGTATCGAGGCGTGTCACCGTCTTTTTGCTGCCGCCGCACGCCACCAGCAGGCAGGCCACCACCACCAGGATCAACAACGTTCTCATCGCAAACTCCTCTTCCCTGAAGTACTTAGTATTCCGTTTTCTTCTTGATATCGGCAACTGCCGATCACTTATAAAACATCGGCTCAATATAGTCTCGCCTGAAAAAGCCAGTCAATTAGAATTGTTCGACCCGGATTGCCACGTCGCTGTGCTCTCGGCAATGACGGGTATGGGGAGAATCTTGTAGGTCGGCCTCCGACCGGAGGGAGAAGGCCGACATATTCAGGTCGTTGTCGGGTTTCTCCTTTCGCCTTTGGCGAACTCCGGAACCCGACCTACGGATGCTTATCGCCGACGCCTCTTCTTCTGGCGCCCGGCCCGGTACTCCGTGGCCAGCATCCCGTAGAAAATCAAATCCATCCACCGCCCGCGCACTTTGGCATGCTGCCGCAAACACCCCTCACGTTTAAACCCGGCCTTCTGAAGCATGTGCTGCGACACTTTATTGGGCGAAAACGCCCCCGCCACCACCCGGTG
>CBFCYQ010000146.1:0-7383 GCA_965602205.1 uncultured bacterium
CCTCGTAAACCTGCTGAAAACGCAGGTGCGTGAGACCCAACTCGTCGGTCTTTTCCGACAGCATCCTCAACTCGCGTGCGGGACTGGCCAGGCGGAAGGCTTCGTGGCGGCCGGCGACGAACGCCAGCGCCTTATCCAACCGGGAGCCGGGGGCTTCTATAACGAAACGCCCGGACACGGCTTCCGCCGTTCCGTAACGAGCATGAAACGTTGTCCTGTCAACCCGTGGTGATTCGGCGGTTATGCGAACACCGGCGGTTGGAGAAGTTGCGGCGAGGGTCGCGCTGCTGCAGACAACAACAGCGGCGACAAGGAATGTCAGTCGAGACATGATGGCTCCTTTCCGGACTGAATTTCAGCTTTCCCGACGCATGGGATACAGATCTTAAGTTGAGCGAAGTCAACCTGCAGATGCGCCTGTTGCAGATCACGGCTACAAATCCGTTGTAAACCTTTCATAACAACCGGCGGGGTAGTAGGTAACAGGCGGGAATTGGCGTTCTTACTTACTTGAAGTATACTGATATTTGGGAATTTTGCAAGCGATTTCTCAAAAAGCGGCAACGGCCGAGTCGGTGCGAAGCATGCCCAATAAAACAAACGGCCGCGCCCGTCTTTAGCGAGCGCGACCGCAAACCTTATTCATACCCTACGGGCACGGTTTCGGTTCCGGCCCGGTGGGGATGCCGAACAAATACGCCAGCAAATATGATACGTCGGAGATGTTGGTCTTGATGTCCGGATCGCCGTTGGCGTTGCCTTCGGCCGGGCAGGCCGGCGGAGATCCGCTCGGTATGCCAAACAGATACTCCAGCAGGTACGATACATCGGAGATGTTGACCTTGTCCTCGAAGTCGTTATTGGCGTTGCCGGTAATACCCAGACAGCAACAGGCATCACCGGGAGGGATGCCGTCGGTGTCTTCCTGCCCGGGGTTGGACACATCAGGGCAGTTATCGTCGGGGCATGTATTGGCGGTAAACCCGGGATTGCCATAGCCATCTGCGTCCGTATCAGTGCATTCATCGCAGGCATCACCAACATCATCGCCGTCGGTGTCTTCCTGACTGGGGTTGGCTACGGTTGGGCAGTTATCTACATCACCGCAGACACCATCTTCGTCAATGTCATTGTCGGCGTCGTTCGGGCAGGGATCACCGGCATCACAGAGACCATCCTCGTCCGTGTCGGTGCCGTCGTTATCAGGATCGTTATCCGCCAGCGGCCCAAAGCCGTCGGTACCGACCGAGCAGTCATCGCAGCCATCGGCATCAGAATCTTCGCAGACACTGGGGTCGAGTCGGTCGGTGTCGGAAGCGTCGGCGATGCCGTCATTATCGTCGTCCGGGTCAGTCCAGTCAGGGTCACCATCAGCGTCAGTGTCGGTCGCCGGTTTGTCCCAGCGGGCAACATAACTGGCCTCAGTCCCGCCGGCTGTGGGGAACAATCCCCCGGCGATCAGCTCACTGTTGTAGACCGTCAGGGAGTAGACAGAGGCATCCATCCCCGAGCCGAGCGGCTGCCATGTCGAACCATCCCATCGGGCAATATAATTGGCCGCGACCCCACCGGCCGTCGCGAAATTTCCCCCGGCGATCAACTCACCGTTGTAGTCCGTCAGGAATTTGACATAGTCATTCATCCCCGACCCGAGCGGTTGCCAGGTTGAACCATTCCAGCGGGCTATACGACTGGCCGCAACCCCGCCGGCCATCGTGAACCATCCCCCGGCGATCAGCTCATCGTTGTAGGCCGCAAAGGAGTAAATATTGTCATTCATCCCCGATCCGAGCGGTTGCCAAGTCGAACCATCCCACCGGGCAATATGGCTGGCCGCAACCCCACCAGCAGTAGTAAAAGCTCCCCCGGCGCTCAGCTCACCGTTGTAGACCGTCAGGGACCAGACAGCGCCATTCATCCCCGATCCGAGCGGTTGCCAGGTAGAACCATTCCAGCGGGCTATACGCATGACCCCAGACCCGCCGGCTATTGAGAAACTTCCCCCGGCAATCAGCTCACCATTGTAGACTGCCAGGGACCAGACAGTAGTATTCGTCCCCGAGCCGAGCGGCTGCCAGATCGATCCATTCCAGCGGGCTATATAATTGGCGGCCACCCCACCGGCCGTCGTGAAAGCTCCCCCGGCGATCAGCTCACCGTTGTAGACTGTCAGGGATGAGACAACCGCATTCATCCCCGAGCCGAGCGGCTGCCAGGTCGAACCATCCCAACGGGCAATATAGTTGGCCGCGACGCCGCCGGCCGTCGTGAAACACCCCCCGGCGATCAGTTCACCGTTGTAGACTGTCAGGGACCAGACCCAGTGATTCACCGCCGAACTGGACGGTTGCCATGTCAAACCATTCCAGCGGGCTATATGACTGGCCGCAACCCCGCCGGCTGACGTGAAATCTCCCCCGGCGATCAACTCACTGTTGTAGACCGTCAGGGAAAGGACATAACCGTTAAAATTCATTCCTGAGCCGAGCGTCTGCCATGTCGAACCATCCCAGCGGGCAATATAATTGGCCGCGACCCCGTCGGCCGTCGTGAAACACCCCCCGGCGAACAACTCACTGTTGTAAACCGTTAGGGAGTAGACGGAGCCATTCATGCCCGAACCGAGCGGCTGCCACGTCGAACCATTCCAGCAGGCTATACGTTTGGCTGCAACCCCGCCGGCAGCCGCGAAGTTTCCCCCGGCGATCAACTCGCCGTTATAGACCGTCAGGGAATAGACATAACCTAAACTATTCATCCCCGAGCCGAGCGTCTGCCAGGTTGATCCATTCCAGCGGGCGATGTATTTAGCCGCAAGCCCACCGGCTATCGTGAACCATCCCCCGGCGATCAGTTCATCGTCGTAGACCGTCAGGGACATGACATAGGCATTCATCCCCGAGCCGAGCGGGTGCCATGTCGAACCATCCCAGCGGGCAATATAACTGGCAGCAACCCCACCGGCAGTCGTGAATCGTCCCCCGGCGATCAGTTCACCGTTGTAGACCGTCAGGGAACGGACTGCCGCATCCATCCCCGAGCCGAGCGGCTGCCAGGTTGAACCATCCCAGCGGGCGATATAGTTGGTCGCAACGCCGCCGGCTGACGTGAACCATCCCGCGGCGATCAACTCACCGTTGTAGACCGTCAGGGAATGGACTGCCGCATCCATCCCCGAGGCGAGTGGCCGCCAGGTTGAACCATCCCAGCGGACGATACGATTAGCCGCGACCCCGCCGGCCGTTGTGAAATATCCCGCGGCGATCAGCTCACCGCTGTAGACCGTCAGCGCTTCAATACGATCGTTCATCCCGATGTCCGGTACTGACAGGTCGTGCCAGTACTGATCATCGGGATGAGATGCGGCCGCCTGCGGATGGAGCCGGGGCGTGCCGGTGGCCGGGTCGAGCGTGACCTTAAACCCCTCCAGGTCGAGAGAACCCTCGAACCCGCTCCGACGGGCCGCTTCGAGATCAAACTGACCATCCGGAAGAATGAATTCGTTAGCGGAAATTTTTTGGGACCCGACAATTCCGGTCTGTGCCAGGGCCGGGGCGGCAAAAATGACCAGCAGACATAAAACTGCCGCGCAGAGCCTGAGAGAGCGTGACATAGCAAAACTCCTTTGGTTCTGCGACCTTCGGTGCATCGACGCATGCCTGCCCGCCGCAACATCGGAAGCCGCAATCGTCAATGTTACTCGATACTTTTTATCCCTGAAATGCCCGACAGACCGGTACTCGATGATGCGAACCGGAGAGCCTGAGGGCCAAGACATATCATCTTTAATCTAACTAATAATAACCACATTTGCAAGGCCAAAGTGGGCTCTTCAGTCCTCATCGGGCAATCTGGACAAACTGGAGCACATAAGCCTCCGCTGCACAGAAGCTTAATAGAAGACAAAACCCACCCTGATTGAGGGTGGGTTTTCTTCAGCCTCAGATTTTTGGCTACAGACAACCTACGGGCACGGTTTCGGCTCCGGGCCGGTGGGGATACCGAACAGCCACGAGAGCAAATAGGTGACATCGGTAATATTGGTCTTGCCACTGGCGTTGGCATCGCCTTCCTCAAAGCAGGCCGGCTCCGGACCCGTCGGAATGCCGAACAGCCACGCCAGCAGGTAACTGACATCGGAGATATTGGCTTTGTCCTCCGGGTCGCCGTTGGCGTTGCCGCGGATACCCGTGCAGCAACCGGGCGCCCAGGCACGGGCTTTGTCCAGAATGCCGTCCAGGGCCGCCGCCCCCGTGTTGGAATAAAGCCACGCCACGGAATAACTCAGAGTATCGGTTGAACCCAGTTGCCCATCACCGAAAGTGAGAAGCGCCGAGTAGTCATTGGCCGCCGGACCGTCCTGGTTGTTTGTCTCCAGCATCTGCAAATAGGCCACTTCATCCGTGAAGTTGCCGCTCCAGACGTATGTGGGATTGTCGAGAATGCGCAGGTTACGTGCCGGTCTTGACAGGAGAGTATAACCGACGGCACGACTGCCGCCATCATCAACCATGTAAACCAGGTTGTCCGTCGCCTCGTAATATCCGTGATTGGAGGCGGAACTCAGTATGTCGAAGTCGCACATAAGGCCGGTGAGAATCGACAGCGTTGTGTCACACGGGTTGTACAGAGTATAATCGGCGATTATGAACTCGCAACTGTCGGCACTGGAAGGATCCCACGTATACTCTACATCACCCAAAATGCGGCCGTCCTCGGACGCCAGCCGGAAGGACAGCAGGCCGGATTCGGTGTGAATGTCGTCCACGGGAATAAACTTCTCCTCGCCGAACGTGGTCCGGTACACCGTGGTGTCATTACCGTCGACCAACCCGACCAGAAGCGAGCCGCTCCAGATGACGTTGACACCGTCACGTGATAACTGCCAGACCTCCGTGGTATTGGTCGGTGTAAAATCCAGGCAGGCTGTTCCAACCGTTATCCCGTACAACCCCGCCGGAGTGTAACTGACAAGAGATGTCAGGGGCAATCTGATCTGGGCCGTGAAACCGCCGACCACGTTAAAACGCAGAGTGTCGCGGGTGGCGCCAATATCACACTGCGTCATGGAACTGCCGTCGGCGTAGACCTGGAAACCCGCCGAACCACCGGCCGGGATGGTGGGATGATTGCCGGGGATCTCCGTGACCGTCAACCCGTCGATAGCAGGCGCTACGGCTGTCACATCGACCGACCCCGAACCCGGGTTGTAAACCCATATGTCATAGCTGTCAGCGCCGCCCATGGCCAGGCTGATACTGACGTCGGCCGGTACCGTGTATACCGTCGTCAGCCCCACGAATTCGAGAGCCTGCTCAATTTCTGAGTCGTAGGTGGTTCCGTAAAGGTCGCGGGCCGACTGGAAAATCATCCCCGCCCAGAAGTAGAAGCCGGAGCTGGGAGTGAGATAGGTGGTCAGACAGCGATACCATATCTGTTCAGCAACATCTTTACTTATGAGTTCACAGGCCCAGTAAAAGCAATGGCTGGGAATACCGCAGTTGCGGTGCACACCGCCGTTATCCTCGGTGATATCCAGGGTCAGGTAGTCGTCCATGTGTGCCGGATGGCCGCGAAGGGTCGGATCGGCCAGACTGCGGATGAAGCCGGGCGCCGCCAGCCGAATATCATCACCCATCAGCCAGTCGTCCCGGTCGACCATGGCGCCAAAGGCGTCCGAAAAGTGCTCACTTAAAGCCCCCGACTGGAACTGGTAGATGAGACCGGCCGTGTAGGAGGTGACCCCATGAGTGAACTCGTGCGCCACGACATCCAGACCGCCCGATAAGGGCAGGTAATTGATGCCGTCACCATCGGCAAAATTGATCCCTTCACCGTTCCAGTAGGCGTTGTTCACGTATGCCGAGTCGTGTACGTTAACGAGAAGGCTGTGGCCCATGTCGTCGTAGCTGTTCCGACCGAAGGTGTTCCAGTAGTAGGCAATCACCAGGTCAGCGTTATAGTGTCCGGAAACCGCCGCCTTCTGACCCTCGTTGTCGTCCCACACCTTGTCGCCGTCAGGGTCCGTCGAAATCGGGCCGCCGTCGTAATAGTCCTCGTAAGTATATATATCCGCGTTTCTGGTGGTGTTAATCATCTTGTATTCGGTGCCCTGCAGGTAAATCGGAAAAGTCTGTGTCGCACCCAAAACATCTGGACCAGAACCCGTGTCGGGTCCATCGAACTGAATGTCGTCGAACTTATGAAGAACAGTACCCGTCTGAGCGTCGACAAATACCAGCCAGCGCACCGCCCCGCTTTTCGTGCCGGTCACCGTGACCAGTTGCGCCAGGCGGGGATCGCCGTCGTTGGGATAGATGACCAACTCGGACGCCGTCTGTAATTCATCCGGGGAATACTGGTCTTTCAGCGCCGCCACGGCTGCCGCCGCGGCCTCGGCTTCCGAAACGGCCGAACTTGTCGGCAAACTCGGCGTCGGGATTGTCTGTCCCCCGACCAGGTATATCGTCTGTTCGTCCTCGAAGTGTACAATCGTCTGGCATCCCCACACCGGCACACCGTCGTATACCTGCTGGAAGCGAAGATGCGTCCGGCCGAACTTGTCAGTCTTCTCCGAAAGCAGTTCGAGTTCGCCAGCGGGGTTCGCCATCCGGAAGGCTTCCGGCCGACTTCGGAAAAAGACCAGCGTCTTGTCCAGCCTGGTGCCCGGGGCCTTAATCACGAAATCCCCGGAGATCATCTCCGCCGTCCCGTACTCCGAATGGAACATGATGCGTTCGGGTTGCGGGGCGCGGGCGGTTGCAACCTGTTGCGATGCCGCGAAAATCGGCACGGCCATCACACTCAGGTAAACCGCCGCCACAAAAAGAGAGATTATAAGACGATGCACTGCTACTCCTTTCCGTATCTGAACCTAATCGTAAGAACCAATTTGATGCAGTCGATGTTCCGCCCGGCCTCCCCTTATCGCGCACGACCGATAGGAGAGTCAGAACAGCGGCCCGGCGTCACACGGTCCGGAGGTAGTACACGATGCTCGACCTAATGAAAGTATAACAAAATATATCCATTTGGCAAGGTTCTTTTCCCGGCCAACGTGGACTAATGATATCCCTGATGAGACGCTTCGCAGAGGCTTCGCCGCAGAGAGCCGGTTTGTCGCCCTGGCTCACACCGGGACACTCTTATGGGCCCCGCCGGACATTACGGGCACGGTTTCGGTTCCGGCCCAATCGGGATGCCGAAAAGATAGTCCAGAAAATAAGTCACATCAGATATGTTGACTTTTCCGTCAGCGTTGACATCGCCCTCCTCCCAGCACGGCGGTTCCGGGCCGGTCGGTATCCCGAACAGGAACGCCAGTATATACGAGACATCCGAAATATTGGCTTTGTCCTCGTTGTCATTGTTGGCGTTGCCGCG
>CBFCYQ010000147.1:0-7378 GCA_965602205.1 uncultured bacterium
AGAGGACGATGTTCATTAAGACGGCAATCTGTGTCGATTCCGGTACCGCCGATGACGGAGATGGTGCTGCGAAGGAGGCCGCCGAGGCGGAACTCCCGGAAGGCTACAGCCTGTCGCAAAACTACCCCAACCCGTTCAACCCTACCACCGCTATAGATATCAGCCTCCCTTCGGCTCAACATGTTTCCCTGAAAGTCTTCGATATCCAGGGCCGCGAAGTGCGCACCCTGGTCAACAAGCAGATGGGAGCCGGGCAGCATACCGTCGAGTGGGACGCCACCACCGATGCCGGTGACCAGGTGGCCTCCGGGGTCTACCTGTACCGCCTCACGGCCGGTGACGTATCGAAAACAAAGAAGATGACCTTTTTGAAATAGCCGGCTTTGACCGCCTTTTGGATTTCAAAAGCCCGGCTGTCTTCATGCGGCCGGGCTTATTGTATTCCGCGTGTCCCGTTTGAGGGCCAATTAGAGCTTTAGCGACCATATTAGCTGCACCTCGTGCGCCACCCGGGGATCGGCGGCATAGGCATCCCGGTCGATACAGGTCAATTGACAACCGAGCCCGGCGTAGAAGCGGCAGGCCGGCAGATTGATATTCTGTGTTTCCATATTCAACTGCCGGCATCCGACCTGGCTCGACCACCGGGCAGCCCGCCGGAACAGGGCGGTGCCGGCACCCCGGTACCGAGCCTCGGGCCGCACACGGATATCCCACAAAACCGCCAGGTCGCTTCGCCCGCGAAGCATGTGAACTCCCGGTGTGCGGACTGCCACCGCAGCCCCGCCGACGATGTTCTTGCGGTCGAGGGCCAAAAAGAACGCCCAGTTGCTGACATCAAAGCGGCGCGACCACCTGACGGGGCCTTCTGTTTCGTAAGCGTCGTAGTCCTTTATATACGGCGTAGCGACCCGTTCCTCGTGCAACACGATCCCCCCTCGACCAGCATCCACCAACTCGACTCGAAGTATTGAGTTTACTTCAAACGCTATCGGGACCTGACCATACTCGGGAAGTCTATCGACGTCGACCTTCTTGATTCTGAAAGCCATCCGGACCCCTCACCTTAAGTACCTATTGTCTTGTTCTCTGAGGTCTCAACATACGTGAGATCACTCCGTTGTTCAACCCCGATTTGAACAAAGAGGCGTCCGCTTGTCCCTTCGCCGCTGTCACGAGTGTCCACACGAGCAGTAACCGGACATATTCTCAGATTCTAGGCGTCCCAGCCACCAGGGGCTCACCGGGTGCGGTCCTCGTCCGAGCCGGCTAGCCCATTCTCGCATCCGGGGTGTTGGGGCTTTCGCCGCTGGGAGCTACAACCCGTTGCGGTACTGTCAGTTCAGCGGGCGTGAACGCCACCCGGAGATCGCCGGATCAGGTCAGGATGGCCGCACCGGGGCCGTTCCGCCCAACAATAGAGCATCCATTTTTAACTTGAAACCAGGCCGGACAAGGTT
The DNA here is from genome assembly GCA_965602205.1 of uncultured bacterium. Classification (GTDB taxonomy): domain Bacteria; phylum Zixibacteria; class MSB-5A5; order GN15; family FEB-12; genus DAOUUR01. Next base: position 1,461 of record CBFCYQ010000147.1, read on the forward strand.
TTCAATTATTACGATTCTGACAGTATCCAACCTATTTCAGGAGGATCAAGAATATGGTATCGACAGGAGTCAACTACTTGGCTATTCTGGTCGCCGGAGTGGCCTACATGATCCTTGGCGCTATCTGGTACTTGCCCGCCTTGTTTGGCAACGCCTGGATGAAGGGCATCGGCAAAACCAAGGAACAGGTGTCGGCCGATTACACCGCCTTTAAGATGGTCTGGGCTCTTATCGGATCCCTGATCGCGGCCTACGGCATAGCCAGGATTTTGAGCTATATGGTGGCCGGTACGATGTGGGATGCTGTGCTAATCGCCCTTATGGCAGCGATCTGTTTCGTCCTCACCACGACCTTCATCAACCAGTCTATGGAAGGCAGACCGACCAGGCTCTTTTTTATCAACGGACTCTACAATCTCATCGGCTTTTTCATTATGGGGCTGATTATCGGTGGTTGGAGATAATCCAGCGCGTCCAACCTGGTGCTGCCGCTGGTGCCTCTTACGTTCTTCGCAGACATCGCGGCACTGGCGGCAGTACGCTAAGAGAAAACCCCGGCCAGCCGGTCGGGGTAAAGTTTAAGTGCGCCTTCCGGCGCCGGTGTATAAACTTGTCAACAAATGGAGAAACCAAACTTGGATAAATACGGCGCATACTCGAGTCAGCCGGTCGTAGCGGAACTGTACGATCTCGTCCCGGCCTACACCAAACTCACTGACCGGGATTTCTACCTTCAATATTGCCGGGAAGCGCACGGCAAAATCCTCGAGTTGGGATGCGGTACGGGACGGATACTTATTCCCGCGGCGCAGGCCGGCGCGGCCTTCACGGGTCTGGATCTCTCGGAATCAATGCTGTCACGGTGTCAGCAGAAGCTTCGCCAGATGCCCCGGGAAGTTCAGGATCGCGTCACGCTCGTTCGCGGTAACATGACCGACTTTGACCTTGGCGGTACCTTCAAGTTGGTCATCATACCCTTTCGCCCTTTTCAGCACCTGGTCAGCACGGAAGATCAGCTTGCCTGCCTGCAATGCATTAACCGGCACCTGGACCCCGACGGGAAACTGGTCTTCGACGTTTTCCAGGTGGACTTGAACAGGCTCTGCGACCCGCGTTTTGCAGAAGAAGTGGAAGACGTTCCCGAATATGAAATACCGGACGGGCGACGCCTGCGGCGCACCTGTCGCATTGCGGCCTTCCACCGCGCCGAACAATACAACGATACCGAATTGATTTATTATCTGACGAACAACGATGGCCACACCGAGCGCATCGTCCAGGCTTTTCCCTTCCGCTATTTTTTCAAGTACGAAATGGAACATTTGCTCGCACGGTGCGGGTTCAAGATCATCGAGATGTTCGGCGACTTTGACAAATCGCCGCTTGCCGATAATTCTCCGGAAATGATTTTCGTCGCCGAAAAATGAAGTCCCCATCGGCACCGGAAATTTTCGGCGCCAAAGTCATACCTCACCGGCAGTTGGGGCATAACCCCTTAGCGGCTCCCTCTCGGACGGGGTGGCGGGATCTTAAAGTGTTGTCGAACTTCGCCGATAATTTAACAAAATTGCTCATTTTACCTGACAATCTTGAAGACAATGAAAGACAAACCCAATTGCTGGGAAATTAACGCCTGCGGCAGGCAGCCGGGTGGAGACAAGGTTGACGAAATGGGCATCTGCCCGGCATCCGTTGACACCTCCTGTGACGGCATCAACAACGGTGTTAACGGTGGGAGGTTCTGCTGGGCTGTCACCGGCACTCTCTGCGGCGGCAAGGTTCACGACATGTTCGCCCTCAAGATTGACAAGTGCCTGAACTGCAAGGTGCTTCAATTGGTTGCGGACGAGGAGGGGAAAGACTTCGTCTTGCATAAAGAAGACACGCAACTGGCCGACCGAAAGCCAAAGCGACCTGTCAGGTCATCTACCTGACTCATCCCCGAATCTCCAGCCGATCACCGCGGGTTGCCATCACCTGCAACGGATTACAGCCGATGCGCCATCCACACATTCGGCTCGATATATATCCCCTTGTCGGCTTCTCTATCGATGTCAAGCGGGACCAGTGCGCCCGGCACAACGTACTGCCCGCTTTCGAAAAATTTCATGCCGGTCCATTGTTCCCAGTCGCTGATAGTGCCCTCGATTAGCATCGACCTGGGGCAGACCTTCACCGTGTCGGCCTCCAGGCGGGTATGAACGCGCATCCACCCATCGAACGGCAGACCGTCCTCGCGCCGCCACCCGATATAGTTCTCCATAGGCGTCAGGGGATAGCGACTTTTCATATTCGGCCTGACCGGCGCGATAAGTCTGTCAAGGCCCCTTTTTCGCCCGATATTCATCATCAGCTTGACCACTTCGTAACTGAAGCCTGTTCCGAGCAAATCCGAAGCCACGACTATTTGAAAGGCGCACTGCGTACGGTGCTTGTTCCGGGGGGCGAGGTTTTCAAAACATGACTCCAGCGCCCAGTCCAGGCCCTCGTCCGGCAAATCCTTCAGATCACCGTTCCAGGTCAGTGGCATGGAGTTGCCGACCGCCAGGACGCGCTCGGTGGCCTCCTCCAATAGCACAAACTGGTACTCGGCATAGCGGCGATGCAGCTCGTCCCAGTATTTGTTAACGTAAGCGTCGTGGAGCATGAATTCCGGCCAGGCCGGCAGAACGATCTCGTCCTGAAGATCTTTCAGGTTTGTTGTATCCCGCCCGGTGACGATCTCGTAATCCATAAGGATTTTCCTGCCGGCGCTGAGCCCGGTTTTCAGCCCCTCTTGATCCCGTATATATCGGTGTACTTGTCGTACAGGTAATCCAGCAGCGGCTTGTGGGACAGCGGCGATCCGGTAACTCGTTCACACAGCTCGGCGCCGAAATAGGTTGCTCCCCGGCTGTGGATGTTGTCACGCAACCAGACCAGCAGGCGGTCGAACTTCCCCAGCGCGAAATCGTCCGTCAGCCCCGGCAGGTCTTTCTGCGCCTTCGTCCAGAATTGCGCCGCATAGAGATTTCCCAGCGCATAGGTCGGGAAATAACCGAACGCCCCGTGCGCCCAGTGAATATCCTGCAGGCACCCGTTGGCATCGTTGTCGACTTCGATGCCAAGGTACTGCTTGAAGCGCTTGTTCCACTCACCCGGTATGTCCGCCGCCTCGAGATCGCCTTTGATGATAGCCCGTTCCAGCTCAAAGCGCAGCATGACGTGCAGGCAGTAGGTTGCCTCGTCGGCCTCGACGCGAATATACGACGGCGACACCCAGTTCATCGCTCCGTAGAAATCATCCAGCGTGACGCCCGCTGTTTCCTGGTGAAAAACGCGCTGCAACTGCGGGAAGAAATAAACCCAGAACTGCCGTGAGCGCCCGACGATATTCTCCCACATCCGCGACTGCGACTCATGAATGCCCAGCGACGGCGTCTCATGCATCGGGGTTCCCCAATCGTCCTTGTCCGTCCGGCTCATTTCGTAGAGAGCATGACCGGCCTCGTGAACGGCCGAGGTTAAACCTTCTGCTATGTCCCCCGGATAGTATCTCGTGAGGATGCGTGTATCGTGCGGCCCCAGGTCGTTGCAGCAGGGATGGGTGGTCAGGTCGAACCGGCCGGCCTCGAAATTATATCCCATGGCCGCCGCCACCGACTCCGAGAAAAGCCTCTGCTTGGCGACATCCCACGGCCGCCTGAGAATACCGATATCCGGCTTACGGGGAGCGTCCTTGATTTTCCCCACCAGTTCCACTAAATCGGTGCGAAGCCCTGCGAAGGCTTTCTCCACTTCGGCCGATCTGGCGCCGGGCTCGAAGTGGTTCAGCAGGGCGTCGTATTTTTCCGTGGTATACCCGATATAATCGGCCCGCCGGCGGCACAAGCCGACTATCGTTTCGAGAGTCGGTCCGAACAGCGCAAAGTCCGCCTTCTGGCGCGCCTGGGCCCATATCCCCGTCGCTTTGATGGTGACCCGCGTGAACTCCTGCACAAACTCGCTGGGCAGTTTCGTCTCTTCGTCATACATCCGTCGCCATTCCCGGACATTCACCGCCGCCTCGGCCTCCCGGTCGGCCACCAGTGGGGAGCTTTCGACAGTGGCCAGCCACTCGCCGACCTGCGGGTCCGTGAACCACTCGTGCGTCAGCCGCCTGATCTGGGCCAGTTGCTCGGCCCGGTGGTCGTCGGCCTTGCGGGGCAGGTATGCCTCCCGGTCCCAGTGCAGCACACCGCCGGTGGATGACAGAATGGCGATTTCCCTCATACGTTTTTTCAAATCGTCATAGGCCTTTTGCGCGGTCATATTTTACCTCCAGTAAGTGGTCGCAAATTAAGAATCGTGCAAACTCATCATTATTGTCTTGCATGGAATATAGATTCCCCCGACCGCCCCCGCAAACGAAAAGGCGCACCGAGAAGCACAAGCCTTTTGCGACAAATCAATCACTGCCATCTCGCCATCCGGCTGCCTGCGACGTTATTTCATCCGGATTCCCCCTGCTTCTACATCGCAGGAATCCGAGAAGAACGCCGTTGAACTTCCTGGTTTCCGTGGACTAAAATGGCTTGTATCGCCTCCTTAAGGTAATGAGTTCTAAGTGTGGTCCATTCGTCTGAAACGACCGTCAGGGCACCTTGCGAGCCGCAGGCTGTGAAGCTCGATTCTCGTGGGCGAAAGATGTAGCAGGGTGTTGCTTGACATCGTTCGATGTCGAATGGTCTGGCATCGACGGCTTTGCACGCTGATTCCCGGCCTGCGAAGACAGTTTGACACCAGTGACGGCGAGATTTTGTCAGATGGAGACCACAGAATGCACTGTGACCCTGACTTACACGTCTTAACCTACGACCATCCGCACCGGAAAACCCAGGACCTGCTGTACCGCCTGAAGCTGGCCGGGTTTGCCGTCAGCGTCTGTGCCCTCAGATGGCAAGAGCGCCGAAACCACCAACCCCTTTTCGGCCTCGGTCTGCCGCCGCCCCTTAACATTGAGCCTCATCGCTTATGCGGGATACTGGGCTTTGAATACCGACGTGTCGGCACAATTGATGAGCATTTTCGCTGGACCACCGACAAACCCATACTGATCGCCGGCGCCCCCATCCTCCACGAAAACTTCGTGGGCGGCAACCGGGTCTTCAACGTCCATCCCGGCTGGCTGCCCAGAGTGCGCGGTTTGGATTCTCTGAAATGGGCCATATACTGCGAACTCCCGGTCGGTGTCGCCGTCCACCAGGTAGACCGGGAAGTTGACCTGGGCAAGCTGGTGGTACGTCGCAAAATCCCGCTTCTCCCCACCGACAGTTTCCAGAGTATCGCCCTGCGTCAGTACGAGACTGGTCTGGACTTGCTGGTTCGGGCGGTCGTATCCGGGATGATCGATGAACCAGCGGATTATTCGGAGCCGGCCGGTAAACCGACCCGGCGCATGAAACACGTCGACGAACTCGCCATGATGGCACGACTCCAGTGCCGGCTGGCCAACCTTCAGGTGTCGTCGGACTCAGGCTATGTCGACTGCCCACCTCCGGTTGCCTGAACGGCGATAGCTTTCTGTTCCCCATGGCCGGGAGTGCCGGAGCCGGCGCGGCTTAACCGGACACTTTTTGCTTGCATTTTAGCCGAAATCCGCTACCTATATGAAAACCCGAGCAGTGAGAGGCAATCATGAAAACTGCGCTGTTTGTCGTGGCCGTGGTTCTTCTTCTGGTGGCCTGCACCAAGCTGGACTATATTGGCGAAGAATATCCCCCGACCAACCACGTCGACCTGTTTTTCACAGAGGCTGATATCGAATACGATTACAAAGTCATGGGCCGCGTTCTTGCCACCGCCGGCGATTTCGTCGGCTCCGAAAAAATGCAGAAAAAAATCATGCAGAAAGCCCGGGAGAAGGGTGCCGATGCCGTGTTGATTCTCGGCCTCGACCG
>CBFCYQ010000148.1:0-7305 GCA_965602205.1 uncultured bacterium
GTAACATTGCGCATAATATCGGAGACCCGCACGTGCCAGAACTTGCGCGCAGTCTCGACAAAACCGGTCGGCGCGAACACTGTCACCGGGCAGGCGTGAGCCTGCACAACGGGGAAGGCGTGCTCAACATATTTGGAGTCCGCGTCATCGAAAGTTATAAGAGCCGTGTGGCGCCGTAGCGGCTTTTCTCCGGTGACGATCCCGGTAAATTCGTTCAGGTCGGCCAGGTGGTAGTATTTTTTTATAAACCGGATGTGACGGGCAAAAACGGCGGCGTCCAGGCCCTTTTCATAGAACATATAAAGACGGGCCGGTTTGCTTCCGTCGATTACACGGTGGTAGGTGAAAACGACCAGAAGATGGCGCCCGGAGAGCGGGCGAACGAGCCGGTAAAAGAGATGCCACAGCCCGAAAAGGTGAGAGGAGACAGCGAGGAGCTTTCGTAAAAAGTTCTTCATCAGAACACATGACCGGGACTTACACCCAGCCCAGGTCGTCCGGTGGCGCCTTCACGAATATATGCAGCCGGCGGGTGGCGTGCGGCCACTTTCGGTAATAGCAGATCTTCAGCCCGAACAAAACGAGGAAATAGGTCTCGCCGACGATTTCAAAGCCCATGCGCAGGTGAAGTCTCATGGAGGCGGTGTTGGTCGAATGTATCGCGGCATAGATACGCGGCCGGTTCTCGTTGACGTAGGACTGGTACAACTCGTGAAACGACGTCGGAAACAGGCCTTTAAAGCGCGCCTCTTCGGTGGTGAAGCCACCGTAGATAATGACGCCGTCGTTTCCGGGTTCCAGTACGGCGCCGGACAGTTTGAAATATCTCTTATCCGGGCTGCCCCAAATTACGGACATAATTTCGTCGTCTTTACCCATAATGACGCCGCGATCGCCGGCTGCCAGGTGCTCCATGACGGCTTGCTCCCTGAGGTCGAATTTCCTGAGCAGCGGCATGTCATCGCCGGTGACAAATTTCTTAAAATAAGTCGGGTTGGATCGTGTCAGGAGCCGGGGTTTATCGGTCGAGATCAAGAGGGTATGATAATAATAGAATAGCCATTGCGGCGAACGCCAGGTTATGGCGTTCAGCACATAATCTATATTCAGCCTGAACAGTTCTCTGAGGAAATTCCTGAGTCTACCCATCGGCGGTTATCCATCCGCTATATCAACATTAGCTTCGAAGTCTTATACCTATTATCGTTTGATCCGTTGAATCATTGACGTCGCTTCAAGGGAATCACAAGACGGCAACGTTTTCAACATAAAAATGTTCCAGCCATCCTGTCCGGTCAGGTGCTGGTCGATGGGAGTCGGCGGGGGGTGCTAAGATTCAATGACAGTCATCAGATTGGGATCGGTGGTGCCACCGGCCTCGCGGCGGCACTCCTCGAGGAACCGTCGGAAATTGCCATTCTCGATAGTGGGGTCGTTGGCCTTGACGAATTTTTCCGGCGCACCGGCGCGGATGGTGGGTGGCAGCAGGAGGTTGGCGGCGGCCCAGTAGTCGAGGGCGACCGGGTCGGTCGAAGCCACGACCGTGTCGGCACGGGCTGCCATGGCGGGGTCTATTCGCGAGCCCCAGCCGACGTTGATGGCGGTGATAATGTTGAGGTCGGCCCGGCGTATCCGGGCCATGAAGCGACCCAAAACACCGCCGGTATACCGAAACCGAAAGACGGCCGGATGCAGGTACAGGTCCCAGTAATAGGGGAGGTCTCTCAGCCGCCGGCGTTGGTTGGTCAGGAATTTGAACAGGGTTGAGACGCCGACGTGATGGGTGTTGTAGCATTGCTTCGGCTCAGGGGCGGGATAGCCGCAACTCATGTCGACCACGCCCATATAGTTTTTTATCGAGGCGGTGACGCCGGCGTACCGGGAGTGGTGACTCAGCGCCGCAAAGTTTATGAATTTGACCGGCTGACCGGTGTAAGCGCCGTTCTTGAAAGCGCCGTCTTTCAGGTCGACGGTGACGCCGCTGTACGACGAAGTGAAAACAGGGTAGGCCAGAAGGCACTTGTTGCCATAGGGGCAGGTGTAGTACAGATGCTCGGGCCAGATGTAGCCGTCGCCGTCGGAGGGGTGGCTGACGACGGCATCCCCGGAACCATCAAACTGCAACGGGGTGGGGTTGGCCCCGGCCGGGTGCCAGTGATACTTGGTAACGTTGGTAAATCCCCGGTCCTGGAAGTGGCGAACCAGTTCGTTGTAATTGAACCGGCCGTTGCGGCCCTCGGTGGTCCAGCCGCGAGAGTTCGGCTCTTTGCTTTGATGGCTGTCCGCGATTATGATCTCACCGGAGAAGCCGGGTATGGCCAGTACCCGTTCAATAAAAGCCGCCATGACGTCGGTGTTGGTCATTCCCTGCTGCCACCACTGGCTGTTGGGTTTGAGGACGACTATGTCGTTTCGGTCGATTATCAATGAGATCCCGCCCAGGCTCTCCAGCAGACGATCGGTGAGCTCGGCCGGCTCCAGACCAAAGGCCCGGTGAATAGTCGCCGGGGTCTGGGGCGGCTCGGCGTGCTGTCGGCCGTCATCGGAGCAGCCCAGCAAGGACTGCAGGCAGTAGAAAGCCGGCAGAGAACTGAGACATTTGACTACTTCACGGCGTGAGATCACGAATTCGCCTTTCGTTGGCAGTTCGGCAGTGCCCGTATTTCGGTTGTTCAGCCCAACCGCCCGTAAAATCTCGTTTTTTTAATCTTATGTCAAACTGGAATCTGCGGAGCCGGTTGCGGAAGGAATGGCCGTCTGCTGGCTGGTATACGAGCTGTGTGGCCACCGCGTAACAGATTGACAGAATCAAGGAAAGTGTATATATTGTAATATATTATATCAAACTGGTCAGGCATTTTCAACGATGTGAATGATTCCATATAGAAACCGTGGGGAACTGTATTATGAGATGTTGTAATGGTGGTGTTCTACCGGCGACTCTGCTCTGTTTGCTGCTGGTGTTCTTGATGATATCCGTGCCGGGAGTGACGCTTGGCGGCGACGGGGAGAGTGATGCCAAAATAGTATTTTTGCAGTTGCATATGGACCAGGATGGTATCAGTCTGGTCAACACGACTGTTGTCCCGGGAGCACTGAAGCAACGGCGCGGCTCCTCCAAGACCGGAGATATGCAGTACGAGGTTCTCAACAGCGTCGGAGAGGCCGTTGCCTCCGATGTGCTGTCCAACCCGCTGGTCAAACGTTTCGAATACGAAGATCCTGACAATCCCGGTCAACTTCGAATGAAAGTCGTCGAGCTGGAGCAGACCGACTTCGTGGTGCGCTTCCAGTATGCCGACAATATCGACAACATCAGTTTCTACCGGTTGGAACCGTCGAAAGATCCCGCCGACAAGGCGGCCGCGCGAAGCGTAGTAGCCCGGGTTGCCCTCAACCTGAGTGAGGGGGGTGACCGATGAGACGGACATTAGCAACCATCACGGTATGGACCTGCGGTTTGTTCCTGCTGGCGGCTGCCACGGTATACCCGCAGGGGACACTGAGCCAGATACTCAACAACGGTCCCACCGGCGAAAGGATCAACTTCGTCTTTCTGGCCGAGGGTTACACGGCGGCCCAGCAGTCACAGTTTAATACTGACGCCGTAAACCTGATGAACTATCTGCTGGGAGTTTCGCCTTTTGCGGAGTACAACACGTATTTTAATGTTTTCACGATATTCGTGGCTTCCAACGAATCCGGGTCGGATCACCCCTGGTCGGCGGTGTACAAAGATACGTATTTCAACAGTACGTATGACAGCTACGGTCTGCAGCGGCTGATAACAATTCCGCCCAACGACTGGGACGGTGATTGGGCCAACGGCGAAGGGAAGCTGTCAGGTTTGCTGTCTTCGCTGCTGCCGAGTTATGATATTGCCATTATTATCGTTAACGACCCCGAATACGGCGGTTCCGGGGGCGCCTATGCCATCACCTCGGTGCACGCGGCGGCTCCGGACGTGGTCGTGCACGAATTGGGGCATACGATGGGGTATCTCGGTGACGAATACGATACGCCCTGGGCGGGCGCTCCGGCCGGCGAAGAACCGAACACCACCCAGGAAACCCAGCGGGAACTGATCAAGTGGAATGCCTGGATTTACCCCACAACTCCGATCCCGACGCCCGAAACGCAGACATATGCCGGCGTGGTCGGTCTGTTTGAAGGTGCTCACTATCATGCCACCGGTTGGTACCGGCCGAAACTGAATTGCATGATGAAGGCCCTGGCTTACCCGTTCTGCGAAGTGTGCAAGGAGCAGTTGGTGCGGACGACGTACGAGCAACTGGCGCCGATCGTTTCTCACTCGCCCGGGGTGAGCACCATTCCCCTGGCAGCCGGGCAATCGCAGCCGCTCAGCGTGGACGTCATGCAGCCGCCGTATCATTCGTTGGATTTTCAGTGGTATCTCAACTCGTCGCCGATCCCCGGCGCGACTTCGGAAACCTACGTGGTGGTGGCGAATGACCTGGGTGACGGCAGTCACGAGATTACCGTCGAAGTGAGGGACAACACCCCGATGGTCCTCACCGACCCTTACAACCTGCTGTCTGACACGCGCTCCTGGACGGTGGAGGTGTCGGGTGCAGGCTGTTGTACGGGTATCCGGGGTAACGCCAATGGCGACCTGGATGACAAGGTGAACGTATCCGATGTATCCTACCTGGTGGCTTACCTGTTCGGGATTCCCACCGGACCCGCCCCGGAATGCCAGGAAGAAGGCAACGCCAACGGCGACCTCGACGAAAAAGTGAACGTCTCCGATGTCACATACCTGACGACGTATTTGTTCGGCATTCCTTCCGGCCCAGCGCCGGGCCCATGTCCGGAGGCAAGCGGTCCTACGGGAACGATTATTGACTATACCGGCTGCAAGACATCGGCCAAGGCCGCTCCGCAATTGCAGGAAGACTCAAACACGGGTTGCCTTTTTTGGAACTATGACGGAGTTAGTACGCTTCAGATGATGCACATGGACGCCGGGTTGAATTGCTGCCCTATCGTTGCTGCGGACATTATGGTGGTGGGCAGCACCATAATAATCGAACAGATAGACTCGCTGGACAACGGTGGTTGTGAGTGCCTGTGCCTTTATAATATAGTCTACGAGATAACTGATTTACCGCCTGGCGAATATACGATACAGGTTATTGAGCCTTACCTGCCGGATGGCGACGAGCCGCTCGAGGTCACGGTTGACCTGGTAGCGATGCCCACCGGCAGTTATTGTGTTTTCAGGAGCAGTTATCCGTGGGGCACGCCGTAAGCGAACCGGCTTTATAAACAGGGAATCTCCCGGCCAGTTTCGCCTGGATACAGGGCAAAAGCGGTCTTGATTATCGACCTTCGGCCCGATCGATACGGCGGTGCCGTATCGCGCGCTGCCATATGACTTTAGAGAAATCGGGGGCTGGACCGTGTGTTTTGTGCGCACAATTCCACGCAAAATGAATCTGCAGGTCGTTGCCTCCAAGGGTTGGCGGACAATGACAAACCGGAATCTACCAGTGCGGGCAGCCTGCCGGTGAGATACCGGCCGCAGACGGCTTCCGGCAAAAACTTGACAGAAGTGACAGGGCGGTATATATTAAAGCATAGCGAATCAAGCTACTCAGATGCTCTCGGCAAAGCGAATGAGCTCGTGAAAAAGCAAGGGAGATCTCAATTATGAAACATTCCGATGGCGGCATTTTATCGGTGACCCTGCTCTGCTTGTTGGTAATGTTTATGATTGTACCTGCAGCGGCGGCGGGGGCAATGCGTGACGGCTGCTGTACAGGCATACGGGGTAACGCCAACGGCGACGTGGACGACAAGGTGAACGTGTCCGATGTGTCTTACCTGGTTGCGTACCTGTTCGGAATTCCCTCCGGGGCTGCCCCGGTCTGCCAGGAAGAGGGTAACGCCAACAGCGACATCGATGAGAAAGTAAACATCTCTGATGTCACGTACTTGACGCACTATTTGTTCGGTATTCCTTCCGGCCCGGCGCCCGGCCCCTGCCCGGGAATGGGAGGTCCAACCGGCACCATCATTGACTATACCGGATGCAAGTCATGGGCTAAGTCGGGCCCGGCAGCAGCAGCAGCACTATCGGATCAAGACTGCCTTGAATGGGTTTACGACGGAGCTGGTACGCTTCAGATAAAGCATGTTAATGCCGGGCTTAATTGTTGCCCTGTAATTGTCGCCGATATCGATGTTGTCGGCAGCACGATCATAATCGAGGAAATAGACTCGTTGTACAACGGCGGCTGCCATTGCCTGTGCCTTTTTGACATCGATTACGAGATCGCCAACCTGCCGCCGGGCCAGTACACCGTGCAGGTTATCGAGCCTTACCTGCCGCCCGGCGACGAGCCGCTGGAGGTCACGGTTGACCTGGTAGCGATGCCGACCGGCAGTCACTGCGTTCTCAGGACGAATTATCCCTGGGGTACGCCTTAGGGTAGCCGGGTCCTGCAGCCTGAAAATCTTCCGGCGCTTTCACCTCCGTGCGGGTCGCACAACATTTGCTTTCTCTCGCCTCGCGCGCAGGTGTCGAATCGCGCACCATCATCCAATTTTTGACAAATTGGGGACTGAGCCGTATATTATATAGAATCGCCGTCCTGTCGAATATACCTCATAAGATCATTGCTCCTGAGGCCGGGCGGTTCAGGTGCGGCAATAATCGAATTAGGCCCTGTCCTGTTACATGGGGAGAACGTATGCGCTCAAGTTATCCCAGGGTTGCAGCGGCGGTCGCGGCAGTCCTATGTCTTATCACAGCGTCGGCATACTCACAGACGCCGACAATTGTGTCCACAACGCCAATACAAAACGCGTCTAACGTGCAGGTTACCGCCATCATCTCGGTGACCTTCGACCGGGAAATGGATGCGGCGTCGATTGACGATGCATCATTCGTGGTCAATTCCGAGATCAGCGGGCCTTGCCCGGGTAGCATAAGCTATGACAATCAGACTTACACGGTGACTTATTCTCCGGCCGCGGATTTCGAGGTCGGTGAGGTTGTGACGGTGGTGTTGACCACCGCCATCCAGTCGTCGCTGGCCGAACCGCTGGCGGGCAGTCATGTTTGGGCTTTTACGACGGAGGTCAAGAACGGATTCGGTGCTTTTACGTATCCGAGGGTGTTCGCCGCCGGAGACGGCCCGATTGCGCTTGCGGCCGCCGACCTGAATAACGACGGTGCAATCGACCTGGTCACGGCAAATGAATACGGCAATGATGTTACGGTTTTGAGCGGCAACGGTGACGGCACGTTCAACCCGGCGGTGGCGTACGCGGTGGGGA
>CBFCYQ010000149.1:0-7295 GCA_965602205.1 uncultured bacterium
GAACAGCGTCACACTCAACCGTGACATTGGCCGGACAACCCACAAGCGTCGGAGCATTGTTGTCGACCACCGTAATGATCTGCACGCAGGAGGCGGAATTGCCGACACCGTCCGTAGCTGTCCACGTCCTAGTGATGGTCTTTTCCTGAGGACAACTGCCCGGCGTTTCCACCTCATTCATGGTGACAGGTAAACTGCCGTCGCAGTTGTCGGTGGCGGTTACATTGGCCGGGGACGGGACGGGATCCTCACAGCTAATAGTGACATTAGCAGGGCAGCCGGTCAAAACGGGGTCTGTCACATCGTTAACCGTGATGGTCTGGGTGCATTCATCAAAGTTGCCACAGGCATCCGTCGCTCGGTAAGTGCGGGTTATCGTTATCGGCTGGGTCGTGCCGTTCTGGTTGTCCCCCACCCAAGTTATCACCGGGCTGGGATCACAGTTGTCGGTGGCACCGCACGAACCAACATTCGGAGCCGGCACGTCGGCAAAACACTCCACTGTCACCGGACCGGGACAGGTGATCGACGGCGGTGTCGTGTCATCAACCGTGATCGTCTGTGTGCACGTGGCCCAGTTGCCACAGGCGTCGGTGGCCTTATAGGTTCTCGTTATCGTCTCCGGACAACTCTGGTTGTCGGAGACATCACTGACATGTATAATCACCGGATTGGGATCGCAATTATCAGAAGCCGTTACCAGACCGATGTTCGGAGCCGGGACATCAACCAGACACTGCACGCTGATCGGACCGGGACAGGTGATCGACGGCGTCGTCGTGTCATCAACCGTGATCGTCTGCGTGCACGTGGCCCAGTTGCCACAGGCGTCCGTGGCCTTGTAAGTTCTGGTTATCGTCTCCGGACAACTCTGGTAGTCGGAAACATCACTGACATGGACAACCACCGGACCGGGATCACAATTATCCGTGGCCGTCACCAGAGCGATATTCGGGGCCGGGACGTCAGCTACGCACTGCACCGAAACCGGCGCCGGGCACGTTATCTGCGGCGGCGTATTGTCTTCAACCGTTATCACCTGCAGGCACGAATCGGCATTGCCGCAGGCGTCGACGGCGACCCACTTGCGTGTTATCGTCTTCTCCTGGGCACAGGCGCCCGGAGTCTCCGTCTCGCCGAATGTCACCGCCGGGCTGGGATCGCAGTTGTCCGTGGCCGTTACCGTGGCGGCCGCCGGAACAGCGTCACACTCAACCGTGACATTGGCCGGACAACCCACAAGCGTCGGAGCGGTGTCGTCATCCACGGTAATGACCTGGACACATGTCACGAAATTGCCGCAGGCATCCGTGGCTTTATAGGTTCTGGTTATCGTCTCCGGGCAGGTCTGGCCGTCAGAGACATCACCGACGTGCGTAATTGCCGGGCTGGGATCACAGTTGTCCGTGGCCGTCACCAGGGCCGTGTTCGGTGCCGGGACATTGGTAAGGCACTGTACTGCGACCGGGCCGGGACAACTTGTTATCTGAGGAGCGGTATTATCTTCTACAGTGATTATCTGTACGCAGGAGTCCGCATTGCCGCAGGCGTCGGTAGCTGTCCAGGCGCGCCTGATGGTTTTCTCTTGTGGGCAGGACCCGGCGGTCTCAGTCTCGTTGAAAATAACGGCCGGGCTGGGATCGCAATTATCCGTGGCCGTTACCGTGGCCGCGGCCGGGACAGCGTCACATTCCACCGTGACATCGGCGGGGCAGCCGGCCAGGACGGGCGGTGTGTTATCGACGACGGTGATGGTCTGTGTACACTCATCCATGACATTGGTGCCAGGGTCAAGAACCTGCCAGGTTCTGGTAATGGTCTTTTCCTGAGGACAGGCTCCGGGCGTCTCCGAGTCGCTGTGCGTAAGCGTCAGCGTCGGGCACGTGCCGGACGACGTATAGGTGGCCGTGCCGGTATTGGCCGGGTCGGTCGACTCTTCGCAACTAACCGTTACGTTCGACGGGCAGGTAATCTCGACAACACAGGGAAGCGGGCAAATATCTACGACATCAAATGCCTCGCAGTCATTGGCTGCCGAGATGTTGACCTTCTCTGTGGGATTACACGCGCTGTTAGGTGGATCGTTTTTGCCGGGTTTATCCTCGCCGAGAAATTTGACCCGCAGCGAGCGCACACCGGACGGTACCAGCAGAGTGTCGAGCCGGTCAATAAACACGCAGGCCTCGCCGTTGGCATCCGTCAATGCGGAGTCAACCGGTACCTGGCCGACGTTGACACCACAGTTGCCTTCGTTGACGAAAAACAGCACCCACCGCCCCACCAGCGGTTCCTGCGAGCCGCCGGGACACGGCTGCATCAACTCGGCGCACACCCCCACCGCATCACCCGGGTCGATAGTATCCAGGCACACCGGTGGAAAGCCCGTGGTAACCATCAGAATGGAGTTGCAGTCGGTGAAATACGCTGTGGCTACCAATTCCGAAGACAGGCCGATAGCCGTCACCATAAGCTCTTCGTCCAGGTTATCATCGTACGGTATCACCCAGAAGGTCTCGAAACTGCCAAACGTTTCGACTTCTCCGGGAACATCGGCCACGACAAACCATGGTTCGTGGCCCTCACCACTGGTCGGGTCACCGTTGACATGCGTCACCTGTACAGAGACCGTTTCGTTAGGCCAGAATCCCGAACCCGATATATAAACAGTGTCTCCGGGGGGATAGTCGGTCGCGTCAGTTGTTACGGAAGCTGCCCCCGCAACGGAGGCAAAACAGAAACCTGCAATAACGAAAATGCCGAAGCAAACGGTAAATGCAAAACCCTGGCGTAAGTATTTCATAACCTCTCCCACAATATATAGCAATATGTAGAAATGTATTTTTCGAACGAAACAATGAACGAAGCGTAACCCACTCCGGTGCGGGTTGCCTACAAAGGTAAGCTTCTAGCCGCTCCTAATGGGAAATAAGAACAATGCGGGAAACACCGGAACTGAGCAATCGTCCAAACACTCCTCCTAATGATTACCTATTGTCATCGCCGCTGAGAAACGAAGCTGTCGCGTCGTAACAGAATAAGGTGAGAGCCACATAAGTCCTCATCTTATAATTACATAATAAGATCACTTTAATACTTTGTCAAGCCGAAAAAGGCTATTTAGAGGGCTTTTTCAGGATCTCAAAGTGTTTGCCAAAGGCTGAGAAAATATCGCCGATCCACAGCCTGCCTTCCTTTGTGACCATAGCAACGGACTAGCTCTTCCGGATCCCGGTTGAGACCCCCTTTCCCTCGATCCGCCCCGCAATCATCGGAAAAGGCCGGCAAAACTCTCTTCTGATTTCGACTCTGGTTGCCTTGCTCTACGAATCGTTTAGCTCGTGACTGTAACATATTCTGGTCCAGGCCGATAGGGATCCGATCGTTGACTTCGACCGGCGTTCCTGGGAGTACTTATCCGGGTTTGACAAGACAACAAAATAGTGGTATCGTTAAATACGGCAAATACCGACTGATCACCTATTTAGGAGGATTTGGGGATGGCTACGTTCTTTTTGATGACCAAGCTGTCACCGGATGTAACGGCCAAAATGAAGGACCGCGAGCGCATCGGAAATCGCTGGCTGGAGCAGGTTAAAGAGAAGTGTCCGGGAGTTAAGTTCATAGCTCATTATGGGTTGCTTGGCCCCTATGATTTCGTTGACATCTATGAGGCTCCGGATGCCGAAACTGCCGCCAAAGTTTCCATGATAAGTCTTGCCAACGGTGCTCTTCAGGCTGAGAGCTGGGTAGCGCTGCCCTACAAGAAGATCGTTGACCTGGCCGGAGAAATCTAAACGCCGTCGATACTGGCACACGCGTGCGCACTCTTCTCCGGAGTTCGCAAAGTGCAAAAAGCGGCTGCTCCAGACAATTCCAGTCTGGACGAATCCGTCAGATCTTACCTCCTGCGGTTGTGGTGCAGATGGTGGCACTGTCACTGGTGCTGAATAGCTCCTGTTGAACGCAGGGCGGGTTCGCCGGGCTGCAAACCGGACGGTTGCCGTCTGTTTTGGTATTTGTCGTCGTGCATAGTTGTCATGTTGGTAGGTTGACGCGTCCGTTCAACTGAACCTTTTTCTTTACAGGTCTGCAATTCCGATTATATTATTATAGTCACCTGTACTGCCTGACGCTTACCACATAGGAGGATTTTATGCGCGGCATAACGGCATGTGCACTGCTTCTGGTTTTGACGATGCTGGCCGGCAGCGCTGTCGGAGGAGAGCTGTTCAAAGTCTCCCTGACAAGCCAAACTGACGTCGATAGACTACTTGAAACACGTGCCGAAGCCTTGCTTTGGGTGCCAGGTGGTTACCTGGTCCTGGCCGATGCGGCCAGTGCCGACATGCTGCGCCGGACGAGTCTTGAAATTCGTCACCTTGCCGCAGACGTAAGCCGGGAGCAGTTGGTTCTCGATAAGCGGCACGATCGCTTGAACGCGGCTCGCTTCCCTGTAATCTTTGAGGAGGGCAAAATTCGTGTCTTGCTGATTGATCAAGGAGTGGCGAGTCTCTCCGGAGAACCGGTTGACGTGTTTCCTTTTCGCGACAAACCGTTGCCGATTGAATACACGCCGGCCAAGACCGCCGCAGGTATAAAGATACCGCAGGTGCCGGATCTTAACGGACTCATTAGTAATATCAACCAGGACTCGTTGGAATCCTATGTGCTGCGCCTCGAGGCCTTCACTCACAGGTTGACCGGTACCGACTCCAACTATGCCGCCCGAGACTGGATAGAGGCCAAATTCGGAGAGTTCGGGTATGACTCGGTGATGATTGATCCGTTTGAAGGCAGTCAACTATGGGACCGCATACCCTGCCAGAGCTATAATGTCATTGCCTATAAAGTCGGTACGGTGTACCCTGATCAGCAGGTGATTGTCGGCGGGCATTTTGACGCTGTGCCCGACTGCCCCGGAGCCGACGACAATGCCAGTGGCACGGCCTGTGTCCTGGAGATAGCCCGGGTCTTGCACGATATCGACCTGCCGATGACATTTATTTTTATCACCTTCGATTCCGAGGAGTCGTGGATGTGGGGCTCGTATCATTACGCCGATGCCGCCGCTATGCGCGGGGACGATATTATTTTGATGGTCAACCCTGACATGATCGGCCATTGGGAGAACGTCAACTTTGCAAACCTGTATTACGGCGCCGAGAATGCCTACGCGCTTTTGTGGCAGGCACTGGCCGATTCGCTGGTAAATATCGAAGGATTTATGAGCGGCTCCACGGCTTCGGATCATCTGCCGTTCCAGGAACACGGCTGGCCAGTCATCTTTGTCCAGGAGGGCCTGTTCTCGACCGAATACCACCAGCCGTCGGACAGCGCTGTGTATATGAATTTCGAGTACATGACACGCATGGTTAAGGCGACGCTGGCAACCGTCTACGTTACGAGCTTTGCCCCGGCTCCTATCGATATGGTCTCGGTACGGGATGTCGGCGACGGCACTTCACTTCAGGTTACCTGGGAGGCCGGCGACCCCGGCCAGGTTGACCATTATGGAATGTACTGGTCTCAGTACGGCAAGCCGTGGACGGAAAAACTGGTGAGCGTGCCCAGCAACCAGACAGTTTACGTTCTCTGGGGGCTCGTGAACGGCCAAACGTACTCGGTTCGCGTAGTCGCCGTGAACTCCGACGGTTTTGAGTCCGTCGCATACGATGAGCTTAACGGCATCCCGCGGCTGGTGCCGATACCTCCCGAAAACCTGACGGCCCTGCCGGTGCTCGACGGTATCCGCCTCATCTGGGACAAGAACAACACGGAACTCGACCTCGACCACTATACCGTTTTCCGCGATGGTCTGCCGCTTCCATACGCCGTCACCGACACGATCTTCTTCGACTATGACCCGTCGCTCGGTTCGGATTTCTACGATTATCAAGTGATGGCGGTTGATCTTGACGGTTATCAATCAGACACGACCGGTCTGGACCCGGCTCATATGCGGGCGGCAACGCTCGAGCCGGGCAGAGTCCTGTCGGTGAATCGCACGGCGCTTCAGGGGGGCGGGTTTGTCGATGAACTGGTCACGGGCGAGTTTCTGCGGCAGGCGCTGGCCGGATACGACTTTACTTACTGCTCTGATACCGCCGGGCTTGTCACCAACGCCTACGACACGCTCAACCTGGTCGAAATGATCGATTACGGCATAATGATAGTCGGTGCTGAAGGACGTGTCGACGAACTGGTCGGCAAACGCCTGCTGGACACGCTCGCCTACTACCTCTCAATTGGCGGCAAGGCAGTGGTATTCGGACGCTGGTGGGACGCTCAGCAGGCCACGGTGTTTCAGTACGATGATCCGGACAATGAGAATCATGCGTACTACTCTTCCTTTCATGTGCAGTCCCGACATTTAATGGAGACGCCGCTGGTTGGAGGGACTATCGTATCGGAACTGGTTGGCGCTCATAGTCAGATTACTGGATACCCAAACCTCGTCTGGGATTCAATCGCCAGTAGCTCCCATTCTCAGCCCTTTGAGGCTTCGGGGATACCCTTCGCCAGCTATGTCGGCCTGGGCGGCGGTATGCCCGAGATTGTCTATACGTTTGACGCCAGGGACGGGATGTCTCCGGCTGAGGGCCAACCGGTCGGCTGGCGTTACCTGGGGCCGGGCCACAAGTATGTCTTTTTTGAATTCCCGCT
Source organism: uncultured bacterium (assembly GCA_965602205.1). Lineage (GTDB taxonomy): Bacteria > Zixibacteria > MSB-5A5 > GN15 > FEB-12 > DAOUUR01. Next base: position 6,664 of record CBFCYQ010000149.1, read on the forward strand.
TACCTTTATGGAACACGCTGCCGCGGTTACAGCGCTACGGAAGGCTGTTGAGGACCTGGGCGCCACCGGGCCGGTGGGGTGCTGCCTGAATGCCCGGGGAAATGCCAATGGCGACCTGGAGGACAAAGTAAACGTCTCCGATATAACCTACCTCGTCGACTTTCTTTTCGGTATACCGACCGGTCCGGCGCCGCTGTGTCTGGAAGAAGGCAACGCCAATGGCGATATAGACGAAAAAGTCAACGTATCGGATGTCAGCTACCTGATTGCGTACCTGTTCGGGATACCTACCGGCCCTTCGCCACCCGGCTGTCCGGCCCCATAAGAGTAATTTCAGATAGGATTTGTCCAGGCGATGTCCGACCGTGAGCCCTTCGGCCCTGCTGCTCCGCGGCCGCAAGGTGCATGCGAACGTCCGGCTGATCGTCATCCCCGGCACGCAGCGCATCTACCTCCAGGCCGTGCGCGAGGGTCTGGCTGAGACATTCGTCGAAGCGGGCGGCGTCTTCTCGACCCCCACCTGCGGCCCGTGCCTCGGTGGCCACATGGGAGTCCTCGCCGAAGGCGAACGCGCACTCGCCACCACGAACCGCAACTTCGTCGGCCGCATGGGACACCCCGAAAGCGAAGTC
>CBFCYQ010000150.1:0-7278 GCA_965602205.1 uncultured bacterium
TCGGCGCGGCTGGTGAAAGTCGATGATAAAACACTTGCCAAGCCTACCGAACTCAGCAAGAGCAAAATTTCAATCAGTTCCAAGGCGGAAGTCGACCGCTATCTTAAAGAGTTGCAACAGGCTTCATATTCGGTCTCCCAGGTCAAGAAAACTGAGAAACTGCGGAGACCGTCAGCGCCGTTCATAACATCGACGCTCCAGCAGGATGCTGCCAGAGCCTTTGGCTTCGCCCCGAAAAAAACCATGTCACTGGCCCAGAAACTCTATGAAGGCATTGAAATCGGTCGTGAAGGAGCCACCGGCCTGATCACTTACATGAGGACCGACTCCACGCGCGTTTCCGGCGAAGCCCTGAAGGCTGTTCGGGGCCATATAAAAAAGGAATACGGCGGTGATTATCTGCCTCCGAAACCCAACGTTTTCGGTAAGAGGAAATCCGCGCAGGACGCCCACGAAGCTATTCGCCCCACGTATATGAACCTGCCGCCGCAGAAGGTGAAGAAGTACCTTACGGCACAACAACTTAAACTCTATACGTTGATTTGGAACCGTTTTGTGGCGTCCCAGATGAAACCGGCCATCATGGATGTCGTCTCGGTGGATATTACGGCCGAACGTTTCTTATTCCGGGCCACATCGCAGAAGATGGTTTTTGACGGTTTTCTCAAAGTCTATCATGAGCAGAAAGAACCGGATGAAAACGGCAACGGCATGAACGGCTATGTAGAGCTGCCCGAGTTGACTGAAGACGATCCCCTCAAACTGATCGAACTGAATCCGACTCAGTCGTACACCAAACCGCCGCCGAGGTATTCGGAGGCGATGCTTGTCAAGCGACTCGAGGCCGACGGCATCGGCCGTCCGTCCACTTACGCAACCATAATCGGTACTCTAAAGGACCGCAGGTACGCCGAAGCGGCGTCGGGGAAACTGGTGCCGACTGACCTTGGTGTAGCCGTCAACAAAATCCTTGTCGAAAACCTGCCGAAGCTGTTCAATGTGAAATTCACGGCCGAGATGGAAAAAGAGTTGGATCTTATCGAGGACGGCACCGACGACTGGGTTAAGGTGCTCAACGGTTTCTACAAACCATTCAAAAAGACCATTGACGCGCTCAAGAAAAAGCAGTCGGCTATCAAAGAATCCATGACCGAAAAGACCGACCAGAAGTGTCCCAAGTGCGATTCGCCCATGGTCATCAAATGGGGTCGCAACGGCCGTTTCCTGGCCTGCTCAGCCTACCCCGAGTGTAAAACCACCAAGCCGCTTCCCGAGGAGGAAGCCCTGATGAAGACTGATCAGGTCTGTGATAAGTGTGAAGCCCCGATGGTTGTCAAGGTGGGACGGTTCGGACGCTTCCTGGCCTGCTCGCGGTACCCTGACTGTAAAAACACCAAAGCCATCACGCTGGGTATAAAGTGTCCGAAGGAAGGCTGCAACGGCGAACTGGTGGAGAAGAAGACCAGGGGAAATCGCTTGTTCTATGGTTGCACCAAGTACCCCAAGTGCAACTTCGCCTCCTGGGACAAACCGGTCAACAAAGCATGTGCCAGCTGCAACCACCCCTTCCTGGTGTTTAAGGTGTCCAAGCGCAAGGGCGAATTCTACAAATGTCCCGAGTGTAAGGACGAATTCCCCGTAGAAGCCCCTGATCGAGAGCCCATTACAAGCTAAACGCGTTCCCGACAGATACTTTCCGTGGGGTGACACTTTCCTTTTTTGAGTGACACCTGTCAATAATTTTCATATTTTGGTCATATGTTGCAAAAACAGTTGGAGAAGTTTTTCAGCAGAGCGGCCCGGGAAAAACAACTGTCTGACAATACCATCGCTGCCTACCGGCGAGACCTGATGCCGTGGGTGGCGTTTCTAGAGACCAAATACGCAGAACTGCCCTTTGCCTCCAAAAATGATGCTCTCTTTCTCAGAATGTACCTGCGCCAGCGCTCAGAAGGAAAGATTTCCAACCGGACCCTGGCACGCTTTCTTGCCGCACTCTCAACATTCCAGAAATACCTCATGACGCTGCCCGATTTCAAACAGTACGTGTTCAAACTGCCCCGCATGAAATACGGCAGCCGGGTGCCGGCGTTTCTGCCGCAGACGGAATCCCGGCGGCTGTTCGAGCATGACAGCCGGCGAGAAAAGACGGACCCTTACTACTACTGGCGGGATTACGCTATCATTGCTCTTTTATACGCTACCGGCGTCAGACGTGAGGAACTCGCTTCTATAAGACTGGCGGATCTCGATCTGTCCCACGGTTTGATAACCATCACCGGGAAGGGAAACAAGGTGCGGGTGGTTCCCGTGGGAGAGAAGACGCTGAAGGATCTGAGGGGGTATTTGAAAATTCGGAGCGGTTTTGTCGTCCAGAAAAACACGTTGTCGTCGCATCTTTTCCTGAACAAGTTCGGAGAGCCTCTGTCCGTGAGGTCTATCAACCGCCTGGCTCAGAAGTTCAGCCGCCGGGCCGGCGTGACATTCACGCCGCACACTCTGCGGCATTCGTTCGCCACCCATCTTCTGGAGAACGGCGCCGACCTGATGCTGATCAAAGAGATTCTCGGCCATTCGTCGCTGTCGACGACTCAGAAATATACGCACGTAACGGCGGAATCGATGAAAAAAGTCTACCACCGGGCGCATCCGCGGTCGGGTTCAAAAAGATAATGAGGGCTGTATGAAAACTCGCTCCACTACAATTCTCGGCCTGATTCACCGCGGTCAGGCGGCCATGGCCGGCGATGGGCAGGTATCGCTCGAGGATACCATACTGAAATCAAAGGCCACTAAGATTAGAACTATGCATGACGGCGGCATTCTGGCCGGGTTTGCCGGAACCGCCGCCGACGCGCTGGCCCTTTACGAATTACTCGAAAGAAAGATTGACGAATACTCCGGCAATTTGCCCAAGGCCGCCGTCGAACTCGCCAAGGAGTGGCGCACCGACAAGATGCTTCAGAAACTTGAAGCCACCATCGCCGTTACCGACAGAGAGCACATCTTCCTGGTAAGCGGCAACGGCGACGTGGTCGAACCGGATGACGGTATTATTGCCATCGGTTCCGGCGGCAGCTACGCTCTGGCCGCGGCCCGAGCACTCATCTTCGCCAGTCCCAAACTGTCGGCTGAGAAGATCGCCGTGAAGGCGCTGGAGATTGCGGCGGATATTTGTGTTTATACCAATGACAGCATCAAAGTGGAAACGCTGAAATGAAAGACACCTACCCGACACCGGCTGAAATCGTAGCCCATCTCGACAAGTACGTTATCGGACAGGATAAAGCCAAGAAATCCGTGGCCATTGCCTTGCGTAACCGCTGGCGGCGGCAACAGGCGGCGGAAGACATTCGTGGAGAAATCACTCCCAATAATATTATCCTGATCGGACCGACCGGCGTGGGCAAGACGGAAATCGCCCGCCGGCTGGCCGATCTCGCCGGAGCCCCGTTCATCAAAGTCGAGGCCTCGAAATTCACCGAGGTCGGCTATGTCGGCCGCGATGTAGAATCAATAGTCCGCGACCTGGTCGACATCGCCGCCAATATGCTCAAGACGGAGAAATCGAGACATCTTGAGAAAAAAGCGGCCGAAAATACTTCCGAACGCCTTCTGGATCTGCTGCTACCCCCGCCTCCAACGACCAAGACCATGACCGCGCAGGCTGAGGGTAAACTGCCGACCGACACCTTCGAGAAGTCCCGAGAGAGGCTGCGCCAAAAACTGCTGGAGGGCCGGCTCGACGATCGCGAAGTGGAGCTGGACACACCCCAGAACCAGTTCCCCGTGGTGGAGATATTTTCGCCTATGGGCATGGAAGAACTGGGGGTCAACTTCCAGGAGATGTTTTCCGGCCTGATTCCCAAGAAGACCAAACGGCGCAAAATGAGTATTGCTGATGCCCGCCGCTACTTGCTTGGCGAAGAGCTTAACAAGCTGATCAACATGGACGAAGTGGTGGCCGAGGCCCTGGAGCGGGTTCAGGAATCGGGCATTGTGTTTGTCGACGAAATCGACAAGGTGGTCGGTGACGGCGCCAAGTCCGGACCGGATGTCAGCCGGGAGGGTGTCCAGCGCGATATTCTGCCTATCGTAGAAGGTTGCGGCGTGATGACCAAGTACGGCATGGTGCATACCGATCATATCCTCTTCATTGCAGCGGGCGCCTTCCACGGCTCCAAACCATCCGACCTGATCCCGGAATTGCAGGGACGCTTCCCGATCAGGGTGGAACTCGATTCACTCACGGCCACGGAATTCGAACGTATTTTGACCGAACCAAAAACGGCGCTCGTCAAGCAATATCAAGCCCTGCTGGAGACTGAGGGTGTCAACCTGGTTTTCTCCGGGGCCGGTATCAGGAAAATTGCCGAATACGCCGAGCGCGTTAACACCGCATCGGAAAACATCGGCGCCAGACGCTTACATACCATCATGACAACGCTTCTGGAAGATGTTCTCTACAGCCCTCCGGTCGGAAAGAAAAGACTGACAGTGACGGAGAAAATGGTCGAAAAGAACCTGGTCGATATTATCGAAAACGAGGATCTGAGCCGGTATATACTCTAGCGGGTCACACTTTAGACAAAGTAAATCTTTATATCGCCAATGAAGTTGTTGGCGGCGACGTAGAGTTTTGATTCGGCCGCGCTGTAGTTTTCGGCCTGCCAGTCCAGATTGTTGCCGAAGCCGGACGAACGCTTCCCCGCTACGTCAATATCCCCCACGAAATTCGAGCAGTGCGTGTATATGGCCATGGTCTTGGGGGCGAATAACCTGATATCGCCGATAAAACCCGAGATGATAAGCCGGTTTAATCCTTTTGCAAGCCGCCCGCCGGAAAGATTTATTTCGGCGTCCCCCAACCCGCTGGAGACCTCGACACTTTCAAGGCTGATGTTGTTGCAGTCGATGAGCATATCACCGAGTACCTTGCTGTACTTGGTTTTTCCAGAGTCATTGTACTGCGGCTGCTCTGATGTTTGCTTTTCAGTCTCTGCGAAGTCACCCGCCCTGGTTCTATCGGTTCCGCCGGCGTACGACGACGACTTGGACGTTCCTGGTACCGGCTGTTCGTAACCGGCACTGCCGCCATATTGACCGACATGGATATCCGCCCGGATTCTTTCGGCCTCCTGGCGCTTTCGAATAATTAACCAGACTCCGAGGAGTATGATACCGATGGGGACTATGAACCTGAATACTTCACCAAAAGTAAGATAGAATATGTCAAGTGTTCGACCCAGAAGGATAATTCCAATAAGGATCAAAATCAAGCCGAGTATCAACGTCTTTTTACTCATACAGTGCCGTCCGACGGTTCGTAGTCCTATTTACGTAATATCACATAATGAGTTTCACAAGGCAACATTTTACATCGGCGGGTTCTGAGACTCTTCTCTTCGACCTCATGTTAAACGGAGCTTCCACGTTAGAGGCCTCGTTCAGAGCACCCCCGTTACGCCCGGTATCGGAATTCGCGCGCACGCCGGGAAACAGCATAAATCACCGCCATTCGCGGGCCGAGTGGTCAAATCTCTGTTCTTCGTGCGAAGATGCTCGAACATTTACCAGCTAACATATTGACATTACCGGTCGCGCCCCGTTTATTCCGTCGAATTTTGGTTTGTACGAATTTCTCAAGTAGTAAGGAGGATATATGCCCCGTTCTTTATGCCAAATAACCGACCTCAGTGCTGCGGAAATCCACGAGGTTTTTGACCTCTGCGCTGAAATGAAAAGCGGGAAGATCGCCCCTCGGCCACTGGAGGGGAAATCGGTGGCCTGCATATTCACCAAGCCGTCTCTGAGAACTCGAGTGTCCTTTGAGGTCGGAATCGCTGAACTCGGCGGAGCCCCGGTCTACATCACCGATCCGGAAATCAAACTGGGCCAGCGGGAGTCTGTCGGTGACGCGGCCAGGGTATTGTCACGGTATGTTGGCCTGATAATGATCCGCACTTTTGACCAGTCAGACGTTGAGAAACTGGCTAAGTACGCTTCGGTGCCGGTGGTGAACGGTCTGACCGACCTGGTCCACCCGTGCCAGATTCTGGGCGATTATTTCACAATTCTGGAGCATATGGAGGCCAAGGAGCGCTATAGTGTGGCCTATGTAGGCGACGGGAACAACATCACCAACAGTTGGCTGAATCTGGCGGCGCGAATTCCTCTCGATTTCAGAATCGGTACGGCGGCGGATTGTCAGCCGGATGCCGCCATTCTGGAGAGAGCTAAAGCCAACCAGGACAGTAGGGTTTTGATAACTGAGGACCCTAAAGAAGCAGTGAACGGTGCCGATGTAATTTATACAGATGTCTGGGCCTCCATGGGCCAGAAACATCTTGCTGAACAGAAGTTACAAAAGTTGAGTAAATACCAACTAAATAGCGCACTGTTGGGGTTGGCAAGCTCAAAGGCGATCGTCATGCACTGTTTACCGGCTGAAAGAGGAAGAGAGATAACTGACGAGGTTATGGATGGCCCGCAGTCGGTGGTTTTTGATGAAGCCGAGAACAGATTGCATATTCAAAAGGCGATAATGACGTTTCTTTTGAAGTAGACGCGCCTGACCGGCCGGGTCCAGCATGGGCTATTAAAGGAAAGGAGACGCAAGATGCGTTCCCACAGATCATTTCCGCTACTGTTGGGCTTGGTCATTGTGAGCTTTTTCGTCGTTGTTTGGACGGGCTGTTCTGACGACGAGACGGCGCCTACCGCCGGGTCAAGCCTCGGCGACCTTAACGATCCCGATTACCTGATCGTCAGAGAGCAGGTGGCTGTTTTTGTTGATTCCACCCTGGATTTCATCAAGGCCGGCTTCACCAGCATGTCCATGTTGCCTACGGACTCTCTCGTCGATCCGGTGAACTATGGTCCGATCGATCCCCATCACGATTCCGCCTCCTCCATCTATGCCGATGGTTGGCATGTCATTTTCATTTCGAGACAACTGGAGAATTTCTCAACAGCCATGCGTGACTCGATCCAGTTCCGTGATAGCGACGGTATCCCGCAGGCGAACTCGGATGGGATGACATCCATGGCCTACAGGCATTCCTGGACCTATAATGTTGTCGACACCGCCGCCAACTTCAGCAATTGCGAGGGCGATCTCGGTGTCGAGATGACAGGACTGAATACCACGCAGGCCCTCATTAACGGTACGAACCAGTACAGCGTCCACTCACGGGTCTATTCTTCCGATCCTGATCTGTGGCCCGACCAGGTCAGGGATGCAACCGTTAATATCGCCCTGGATGATATCAGGATAAA